>JBAXVT010000027.1:0-19561 GCA_037128715.1 Actinomycetes bacterium | reverse complement strand
GTCTCATCTTGAATCTGGTTAATCATCTTGCCCTTAGGTCCGATGATTGCACCGATCAAATCAGTTGGAACCTTGATCGAGATGATGCGAGGAGCCAAGAGGCTCATCTCATCTGGCATATCGATCGCTTGGTTCATGATGTCGAGGATGTGAAGACGAGCCTCTTTAGCCTGCAAAAGTGCTGCGGAGAGAACCGAGGCAGGAATTCCATCAAGCTTGGTATCAAGTTGTAGCGCAGTAACGAATTCCTTCGTTCCGGCGACCTTGAAGTCCATATCTCCAAATGCATCTTCAGCGCCCAGGATGTCGGTAAGTGCGACATATTCGGTCTTGCCGTCAACAACATCCGAGATCAGACCCATTGCGATACCCGCAACTGCTGCCTTAAGTGGCACACCAGCGTTGAGGAGCGACATGGTTGATGCACATACAGAACCCATGGATGTTGATCCATTTGATCCGAGCGCTTCTGAAACCTGACGAATTGCATATGGGAATTCTTCGCGAGTTGGAAGAACTGGAAGTAGAGCGCGCTCTGCGAGAGCACCATGGCCGATTTCGCGACGCTTAGGTGATCCAACACGACCGGTCTCACCAACAGAATATGGTGGGAAGTTGTAGTTGTGCATATAACGCTTGTGGTTCTCTGGGCTCAAAGTATCGAGCTGTTGCTCCATCTTAAGCATGTTGAGAGTAGTGACTCCAAGGATCTGGGTCTCTCCACGTTCGAAGATGGCAGAACCGTGAACGCGAGGGACAACCTCGACCTCAGCGGTGATCGCACGGATATCGCGGACTCCGCGACCATCGATACGGATCTTGTCGCGCAATACGCGCTGGCGTACTGACTTCTTGGTGACAGAGCGAAGCGCGGCAGAAACTTCCTTTTCGCGTCCTTCGAACTCAGTTGCCAATGCGAGCTTGGTAGCAGCATTGACTTCATCCAACTTGGTCTCACGATCTTGCTTTCCAGCAATTGTGAGCGCCTCTGAAATCTTTGATCCAGCGGCTGCATCAACAGCTGCGAAGACATCATCTTGGTAATCCAAGAAGACTGGGAATTCGCCGGTTGGCTTTGCAGCAACCTTGGCGAGTTCGTTCTGGGCATCGCACATCTGGCGAATGAATGGCTTTGCAGCTTCAAGTCCTTGACCGACAATCTCTTCGGTTGGAGCTTGTGCGCCAGCCTTGATGAGATTGAGTGTCTGAGTTGTTGCTTCTGCTTCGACCATGATGACTGCAATGTCATCACCGGCGATGGAGCCAGCTACAACCATGTCGAAGACTGCCTTCTCCAAATCAGAGTGATTTGGGAATGCAACCCATTGACCTTCGATCAGAGCGACGCGAACTGCGCCGATCGGACCAGTGAATGGAAGTCCTGCGAGTTGAGTGGACATCGATGCCGCGTTGATAGCGAGCACGTCGTACATGTGGTCTGGGTTCAAAGCCATGACAGTGACGACAACCTGAATTTCGTTACGCAGACCCTTAATGAAGGCCGGGCGAAGTGGGCGGTCGATCAAACGACAGGTGAGAATTGCATCTTCGGAAGGGCGACCTTCGCGACGGAAGAATGATCCTGGGATCTTTCCCGCTGCGTACATACGCTCTTCAACATCCACTGTGAGTGGGAAGAAGTCGAATTGATCCTTTGGCTGCTTTCCAGCAGTTGTTGCTGAGAGCAACATTGAATCGTCATCTAGATAAACAAGTGCGGTACCCGCAGCTTGACGTGCAAGGCGTCCGGTTTCAAAACGGATCTCGCGCTTTCCGTGCTTTCCGTTATCAATTGTGGCAACGGCGAACTTAACATCTGGACCCTCCATGGGTCATCTCCATTTCTCAGCTCTCTCATTTGAGGAAACGGATCTTCGATCGAAGTTCACGGAACATGCCCGTAAACCACTACCGAGGACCGATTTACTAATGAGAGAACTGTTACTTAAATTTTCAAATTAATTAATATTTATTAATTAACGGCGAATACCGAGCTTTTCGATAATCGCTCTGTAACGTGTTACATCGGTCTTTGCAAGGTATTGCAGAAGACGGCGACGCTTACCAACCAGCAACAAGAGCCCACGACGGTTGTGGTGGTCATGCTTATTAGTCTTGAGGTGCTCGGTAATCTCTTCGATTCGGCGCGAGAGCAAGGCAATCTGTGCCTCTGGGCTTCCTGTGTCAGTCGCGGATGCGCCGTACTTTGTGATGATTTCTAACTTCTCTGCTGGCTTTAACGCCATGGTGGGGCTCCTTTGACTTTCACGAGGGCCTCGGTGTGAATCACGAAGGCGCGCTTTCTCGTTTGTAGGCGTAGGTTATCAGCGAGGCACCTGCGGGGAGAAATCGGCCCCTTTTCACGCGGGGATTGGACGGCAAATAGGCCTACGCAGTGAGCGCTTTTGCCTGAATGCAATCCTGCTTCATCTGCACCAAAAGTGGGTCAAGTCCATCGAATTTCAAGGTATCACGGAGGCGAAATCCAATTTCTAACTTGGCCTCTTGATCATACAAATCCAATCCGATTTGATCGATGGCATAGGCCTCTACCTGACGACCGCGAACTCCCGGGAATGTCGGATTAGTGCCGACAGATATAGCGGCTTGCCAGCGGTTATCCCCTACCGTGAGCCACCCGGCATAAACGCCATCGGCTGGAACCGTTGCATTCTCGGCAAGATCAAGATTTGCAGTTGGGTAACCAATCGTTCGTCCGCGCGCTTCGCCGTGGACAACTAGGCCCTTGAGATAGAAAAAGCGGGTTAACAATTGATTTGCGCGTTCGATATCGCCATCGACAATCAGCGTGCGGATTCGAGTAGATGAAATCGCGCTTCCCCGATTCTCTTCGAGGTGAACCGAACTTACTTCAAAACCCTGGGCGTGCTCTTTGAGAAATTCCACATTTCCCGCGGCTTTATGACCGAAGGTGAAATTCGCACCAACAGTTACATGTGTGGCACCTAACTGCTTCACCAAAACCTCTTCAATGAATTCCATCGGGGATTTAGCGGCAAACTCTTTGGTGAAAGGAAGGACCACAACTTCTGTTGCGCCGTTCTCTTTGAGAAGGAGGATGCGATCTTCCAGCGAGACCAGCGCAGAAGGTGTGCGCTCCGGAGCAAAGATTGATGTGGGATGCGGATCGAACGTCAGCACTGTAACGGGACCATGCTTTGCGGCTTGCGCGAGAATCTGCTGGTGCCCGCGATGTACCCCGTCGAAGATCCCAATCGCTACCGAGTTCATGGCGGTCATTCTTTCATGGAAACTAAGATTGGTGTCGCGAGTTTCCGCTGGTTGATCTCTCGGTTTTCTAAGAGAGCGGCGAAGGAGCCATCCCCTGTTAGCGCGGCGTAGGGTCCATCGGATGGATTGGCACTGATAGTTCGGCCGAAGGAGATCTCGTTCACTTCGGCTGGCTCTAAGTGACGAACAGGCAAGATCTTGGAGATACCTGCTGCAGTCGAGATCGGGGTCGCGCTCTCCCATCCTTCACATGCTGCAATCTCAAAGGGCGAGACAAGAGTGCGGCGCAGAGAGGTGAGATGCCCCCCTACTCCGAGAGCACCGCCTAAATCACGCGCGATAGCTCGAATATATGTTCCAGCAGAACAGAGAACAGAGAGCTCGATGGAAATTTCAGCACTGCTTCGAGCAATGGAATGAATATCGATTGAGGTGATGGTTACCTCACGTGACGGTAGTTCGAACTCTTCGCCGGCTCTGACCCTCTCGTGGCCAGTCTTGCCTGCAACTTTAATTGCACTTACGGAACTGGGGCGTTGTGAAATCGTCCCCACCATTTCACCCAAAACACGAGCGATATCTGCATCTGTTACCTGAGATAAGAGTTCGGGGGTAGCAGTTATTAAGATCTCGCCTTCGCGATCGTCAGTGATCGTTGATTTTCCCAGAGCGATCGTCGCGGAATAACCCTTTGTTCCATCCACGACATATTGAAGTAATCGAGTTGCGTTACCCAATCCAAGTACCAATACTCCGGTCGCCATCGGATCGAGAGTTCCGGCATGTCCAACTTTTTTAGTTCCAAAGCGACGACGAATCTTTGCGACGACATCATGGCTCGTCATTCCACTCGCCTTATCAACGAGCAGAAAGCCATCCATGGATTAAGTTGATTTACTCGGAGATCTTGTAGGGATCGGCATCGCCCGCTGGCGTCGCGCCTTCGCGTAACTTAGCTAACTCGGCGTCCGCAGCTCGCACAGATGACATTAGATCATTCATTGCCGTTGCCGACTCTTGCAGGCCATCGGCAAAGAATTCAATACTTGGAGTAATACGTAACCCCAGCGCACTTCCGACTTCCCGTCGGATCAGACCTTTAGCCGATGCTAAGGCGGCGGCAGTACCCGATTGCGCCTCTTCATCTCCAAGGACGGTGTAAAAGATAGATGCTTGTTGCAAGTCACCTGTGACGCGCACATCGGTAATCGTGATGAAACCGAGGCGAGGGTCTTTAACCCGCGCCTCCAGCGTTGTAGCGATCACCTCTTTAATGCGATCTGCCACCTTGAGTGCACGATTGGATGCCATTCTTAAGCTCGCTTCTTCTCGCGAATCTCAAATACCTGGATAACGTCGCCAACTTCGAGATCCTTGTATGAACCGAGTCCAATACCGCACTCGTATCCATCCTTGACTTCAGTCGCATCGTCCTTGAAACGACGGAGTGAATCGATGGTGAGGTTCTCACCAAGAATTACGCCATTTCGCAAGGTACGCGCCTTTGCATTGCGACGGATGAATCCATCGAGTACTAAGCAACCAGCGATATTTCCGACCTTGCTCGACTTGAAGATGTCGCGAACTTCTGCGTTGCCGAGTACAACCTCTTCGTACTCTGGCTTGAGAAGTCCCTTGAGCGATGCTTCAATCTCTTCGATCGCCTGATAAATGACGGTGTAGAAGCGAACTTCCACGCCCTCTTGATCGGCGAAGATTGCGGTTTGTGGCTCTGGCTTAACATTGAAGCCGATAATGACGGCGGTAGAAGCCGATGCCAAAGTGACATCGTTCTTGGTGATTGCTCCAACGCCACGGTGAATAACGCGAAGATCAACTTCGACGCCAACATCGAGTTGGAGAAGAGCATCTTCGAGCGCTTCCACAGAACCGGAAACGTCACCCTTGAGGATGAGGTTAAGGGTGCTGACCTTGGATTGCTCCATAAAGTCTTCGAGAGATACCTTCTTGCGAGTCTTGGCGAGCATCGCATTACGCGTTGCTAGTTGACGCTTTTCAGCGATCTGGCGCGCGGTGCGATCATCTTCGGCAACCATAAATGTGTCACCAGCGCCGGGAACAGAGGTGAAGCCCAAGACCTGGACGGGACGAGATGGGCCAGCTTCGGTGACGGCATCGCCGTTCTCATCAAGCATGGCACGTACGCGACCATATGCACCGCCTGCAACGATGGCATCTCCCACGTGGAGCGTTCCGCGTTGCACAAGAACGGTTGCAACTGGTCCGCGACCCTTATCGAGGTTCGCTTCAATAGCTACACCGCGTGCGGCGTCATCAGCGATTGCGCGTAGATCGAGCGCTGCATCTGCGGTGAGCAGAACGCTATCGATCAGAGCATCAAGACCCTCGCCAGATTTAGCAGAAACGTTTACAAAGATTGTCGTTCCGCCGTACTCCTCAGCGATCAAGTTGTACTCGGTCAATTGCTGGCGGACCTTATCTGGGTTCGCGCCCTCTTTATCAACCTTGTTCACCGCTACAACGATTGGAACATCTGCAGCTTGAGCGTGATTAAGCGCTTCAATGGTCTGTGGCATTACGCCATCATCGGCAGCAACAACCAAGATTGCAATATCGGTGACCTTAGCTCCACGAGCACGCATAGCTGTGAAGGCTTCGTGACCAGGAGTATCGATAAAGGTGATCGCGCGTTCGACGCCATCGTGCATACGGTGAATTTGATACGCACCTATGTGCTGAGTAATTCCGCCAGCCTCAGATTTAATTACTTCGGTCTTGCGGATGGCATCCAAGAGACGTGTCTTACCGTGATCAACGTGTCCCATAACGGTAACGATGGGCGAGCGCACGACGAGATCTTCCTCTGCGATATCTTCTAGCTCTTGCTCGAGGTTGATATCAAACTCTTCAAGAAGTTCGCGATCCTCATCTTCTGGGCTAACAACCTGGATAACGAAACCTAGTTCGCCACCCAAAATTTTAAAGGTATCTTCATCAACCGATTGCGTGGCAGTAACCATCTCACCTAAGTGGAATAGCGCTGAAACGAGAGAGGCTGGATCGCCACCAATCTTCTCGGCAAAATCCATCAGAGTTGCACCGCGACGAAGGCGAATTACAGTCTTTCCATCACCATGAGGAACAACCGCTCCTCCGAGGGATGGAGCAGCCATATTGTCGAACTCTTCACGCAACGCTTTCTTACTCTTGTGCGCCTTACCCTTCTTACTTCCCTGCTTACCGAAGGCTCCCGCGGTACCGCCGCGTTGATGGCGACCGCCACCCTTTCCGCCGAAGGTAGATGGGGCACCTGTTGCAGGCGCTGCAGATGGTGAACGATATGGAGAACCTGCGCCGGCCCCACCAGGACGTGGTGCACCTGCACCGGTACCTGTACCGGGAGCACCGGCTGGACGTGCTGGACGTGCTGCAAAACCGGGACGAACTGCGCCGGGACGATTGCCTGACATTGGTGGGCGTTCGCCGGGACGAATAGGACGGTTTGCGGGTGGACGCGGCATCGCGCCACCAACTGCAGAGGTGAATGGATTATTTCCTGCGCGTGGTGGGCGGGGAATCGCACCTGCTGCTGCGGGATTTGTTGGTGTTGCAAATGGATTGTTGCCTGGACGCGGCGGACGCGGCGTTGCATCATCTGTCGCCGGGGCGTCGGTTGACGCAGCGGTAGCAACAGGCGCGACAGGAACAACAGGTGGCCGGGGCATTGCACTGGCTGGAGCGGTTGAACCCGCAGATATACCTAGTTGATTTCGCGTGCTCTCATCGAGTTGTGCGATGGCAGCATCGATCTCAGCCTGGGTTGGTTCGGCTTTCTTTGCAGCGCTCTTCTTGGCGACCGCTTTCTTTGCGGGTGCCGGAGCACCTTCTGCCGGTTTCATATCCGGGAATTTCTCCATCAACTTGCGCACGACAGGCGCTTCTACCGTTGATGATGCTGACTTAACGAACTCGCCAACTTCTTGTAATTTAGCGAGGAGCTCTTTACTGTCGAGCCCTAACTCTTTTGCTAACTCGTAAACGCGGACCTTTGCCACAGTTGCCTTCCTGGTTCTCGGCCCCTGCGTCTATCGCTGAAGCCTAAATAAGTGCCTTACTCATGAGCGCGCGGTGCTCATGATTGTGTATGTGCCTTCATTTTTGCTCCTTAGGTTCTTGCTGGTTAATCAATGAACTGCTTTTAAGAAAATTCTCTAGTTCTTCGGTCTGCAGATTTCCGCCGGACCTAAATGCCCGATTGAAAGAGCTGCGCAGCTTTGCTACCTCGAAACAATTCGGGTGTAGCCAAGCTCCTCGACCGCCTAGCCTCTGCTCGGGGTCTGGAGTTACCTGACCTGCGACCAGCACTAGATGGAGGAGTTCTTTCGAACTTTCCCGGCTCCTACACGCGATACAACTGCGCATCGGGACCATTAGGGAGAACCTTACTCGCTCGCAGCCGTGGGGCGTAATTCCTCGTTCTCTGCCAGCAATGTCAGCGCAGCGGCGGCCTCTGCCGCAGCCTCTGCCTTAGCGATATCGCTCGGTTTGAGCAGCCGTTCAACGGGGTTATCGGGATGGATATCCATACGCCATCCGGTGAGCTTGACCGCGAGTCGGACATTTTGGCCATCTTTTCCAATGGCGAGGGAGAGCTGATAATCAGGCACGATCACCTTGGCTGACTTAGCCAAGAGGTCGACTATCTCAACGCTGGAAACGCGGGCAGGAGCCAAGGCGCTCGCAACGTAAGTAGCGGGATCCTCGGAAAAATCTACGATATCGATCTTCTCACCATGGAGTTCATCCATCACCGCTTTGGCACGAGCGCCAACTGGACCGATGAGAGCGCCCTTTGGACTTACGCCAGCGCGGTGTGACCGAACCGAAACCTTCGAACGTTGGCCTGCTTCGCGCGATACTCCGACAATTTCGACCACATTATCCTTTAGTTCAGGAACTTCGAGAGTAAAAAGCATCTTTACAAAGAGCGGATGGGTGCGAGAGAGCGTAACTTCAGGCCCTTTTTCACCTTGTCGCACATCAACAACATAAGCCTTAATTCGGTCGCCGTGCTTGTAGTGCTCGGTTGGAACCTGCTCGACGAGCGGAATCTTTCCTTCGACCTTGCCGAGATCAACATAAATAATATTTACATCGCGGCCCTGCTGAACGATGCCGGAGATGATGTCCCCAACGCTTCCCGTAAATTCAGCCACGATGCCGGCGTCATTGCTGGCGCGCATCTTCTCTTTCAATACCTTACGTACAACCGACTTAATTTTACTTTCAAAGCCTTCGGGCATATGTGTAATGGTTTCGGTGTAGACACCTTCGCCATCGAATTGCGGAACGTGAATCAAAATTTCACCATTTTGACGATTAAGAACGGCACGACCCTGTGGCATCGCCTCCGGAAGTTCTGCATAACTCTCAGTGACGGTCTGCTCTATAGAATTGAGAAGTTTTTCTAGCGGAATGCCCTTTTCAACCGTCATCGCCAAAAGCGCGTCTACATCGACGCTCATTCTGCTTCACCCGCCTTGATTGATTTAAATTCAATTTCGATATGAGCCGCAGCGACATCGGCGAGCGGGATTGCTTTTGCGTCGATATCAACGTTTGTATCTCGCAACTCTCCGATCCGCCCCTTCACCAAAGTTCCGTTGTGCAGAACCAGCGTCGCTAAGCGCCCGTGATTCTTACGCCAGTGGCGCGGCTGAGTAAGAGGTCGGTCAATACCGGGAGAGGAAACTTCGAGAGTAAATGGCGTCTCACCTAGCTCTGGAAGGTTCTCTAGGATTTCCGAGATCTCTTTAGTGACAGAGGTGACTTGATCAAGATTGAGATGAGTTTCGCTATCGATAATAACGGTGAGAATTGTTGGGGAGCCACCAGTAAGCGTGACCTCTTCCAAATAAATGCCAGTTCCCTCAAAGGTGGGGGTAATTGCTGCGATTACTGCTTCAATAACGCTCATTACTGGCTCTCTTTTCCGCTATTTAGTTGTAGATCCAATCATAACTCAACTTAGCGATCAGAGCCGCCACCACGAAGAGGAAGACCTTGCGCACTAAGGGGGAACCTCCACGAATCGCCAAGCGCGAACCGATCACGGCTCCGGCAACATTTGCAATCGCAAGCGCTAACCCCAAGCGCCACCAGATATGGCCACTGAATTGAAATGTCGCGATCGCCCCGAAATTGGTGGCGATATTTACCAGCTTGGCCGTTGCGCTCGCTTTAAGAAACTCATACCCAACGACGATCACCAAAAGGAAGACTAGAAATGTTCCCGTCCCTGGCCCAAAGAGACCATCGTAAAAACCAATCAGCAGACCACAACCCGCAACAATCCAAAGGCGTGTTGCATGGGTGTAACGCAACGTCTCACTCAAACCCAGATCTGGTTTACGCCAGGTATATATGCCGACCAGGATTAAGAGCGCCAAGATGAGCGGATGAAATACCGAAGTTGGAAACTGTGCAGCGAGGTGGGCTCCGGCGACTGAACCAATGAGCGCAGGTAGCGCCATCGATATGGTGAGACGAAGATCGGGTCGTACTTTCTTGAAGTAGGAAGCGGCTGCAGTTGATGTACCAAAGATCGATGGAATCTTGTTGGTACCAAGAATCATCGGTATCGGTTTGTCAGAAATTCCAATAAGGAGCGCAGGAAGTTGGACTAATCCCCCGCCACCTGCCACCGCATCAACAAAACCTGCGAAACCCGAAGCCAGGGCGAGAAAGAGGAAGGTCGCGAGAGACATTAACGAATTGCGTTAAGGATTTCTGATGTCGCACTCTCGACTGCAAATTCTTCCTTGCTGCCGACATTACGTACTCGAAATTCGATCTTGCCTTCGGCTAGTGATTTACCAACGATTACTATGTAGGGGATTCCGATGAGTTCGGCATCTTTAAATTTCACACCCGCACTAGCATCGCGCCTATCGTCAAAGAGCACGGTCAGACCAGCAGCTTCAAGTTCATTGGCTAACTTGGTGGCGTAATCAAAGATCGCATCATCTTTGCCAGCCGCCACTAAGTGCACATCTGCGGGGGCAATCTCGGCAGGCCAGTTAAGACCGATCTCGTCGTATGTCTGCTCGGCTACCGCTGCAACAGCGCGCGATACGCCGATTCCGTAGGAACCCATCGTGACAACTTGTGCCTTACCATTTTGATCGAGAACCGTAAGCCCTAAAGCCTGCGCATATTTGCGGCCCAGTTGGAAGATATGGCCAATTTCTATAGCGCGGTCAATGACGACTGGGGTTTCACAGTTTGGGCAGAGATCGCCGGCTTTAACTTCCGCGGCCTCCACAAATGCCACTACCGAGAAATCGCGACCATGAGTTACAAAACGTGCGTGCTTATCTCTTTCGTTCGCGCCGGTTATCCAATGTGATCCCAGGGTGATTCTAGGGTCGGCATAAACTTTTATGCCGAACGCTTGTGCATCTTGTGGTCCCATATAGCCCTTAACCAGAGCGGGATTCTTAGCAAAGTCTTCATCTTCAAAGAGTCGTAGATCTTGGACGCCGGGTAAGTTTGCTGCTACGCGCTTGAGGTCTACTTCGCGATCACCGGGGACAAGAATTGCAATTGCTTCCCCATCGGCCATCAGGAGTACATTCTTTAAAGTATCTGCGCCGGTGATCTCTCCGCCAAACTTCGCATTGACGAGTTCAACGAGTGAATCAATCGTTGGGGTGTTAGGCGAATCAAAAACTTCAAAGGCTGGTGCTTCTGCGCCGGCGAAAGGAGCAACTTTGGTAACCATCGCTTCCACATTGGCAGCGAAGCCACACTTCTCGCAGAGCACATAAGTATCTTCTCCGGTTGGGCAGGGGGCTAGGAACTCTTCGGATTTAGAGCCACCCATGGCGCCCGACATCGCTGAGACGATATTGAACTTGAGTCCGAGGCGGTTGAAAGTCTTGATGTAAGCCTCGCGGTGGCGTTGATAGGAAGCTTCCAGGCCGGCATCATCAATATCAAATGAATAAGAATCCTTCATAACAAATTCCCGGCCACGGATAATTCCACTGCGCGGACGTGGCTCATCGCGAAATTTAGTTTGGATCTGATAGATAGATAGTGGCAAGTCTTTATAAGAAGAGAACTCCCCCTTGACCATCAGGGTAAACATCTCTTCGTGCGTTGGGCCTAAGAGATAATCGCTACCGCGACGGTCTTTGAGGCGAAAGAGGTCGGGGCCATACTCGGACCAGCGATTGGTCTCCTCATATGGTTCGCGCGGAAGCAGGGAGGGAAAGTGGACTTCTTGGAATCCAGCGTTATCCATCTCTTCACGGATGATATTTTCGATATTGCGGTAGGTGCGATAGCCCAGCGGCAACCACGAGTAGATGCCAGCGGCGACGCGGCGAACATATCCGGCGCGGACGAGGAGGCGATGGCTGGCAACTTCAGCATCGGCCGGATCATCGCGCAGCGTGCGTAACAATAAGGTGGACATTCGCAACATGCGAGAACCTTATCTAAGGAAGTTAGCGGCCGTTCACAGTTGGGGTGCCAGAGGCGACTCCCGCTGCAGCCATCTCATCGGCGAGGCGATTAGCCTCAAAGATCAAGGTTTCGACGATCTCTGCCTCGGGCACAGTCTTGATGACTTCACCCTTCACGAAGATCTGCCCCTTGCCATTACCGGAGGCGACGCCTAAATCTGCCTCGCGCGCTTCGCCGGGACCGTTGACTACGCAGCCCATGACAGCAACGCGGAGCGGAACTGTCATCCCCTGCAGACCAGCCTGGACTTTCTCGGCGAGCGAGTAAACATCTACCTGAGCGCGTCCACACGATGGGCAGGAGACGATCTCTAACTTACGTTGGCGCAGGTTGAGTGATTCCAGAATTGAGATTCCAACTTTTACCTCTTCGACGGGAGGCGCAGAAAGTGAGACGCGGATAGTGTCGCCGATTCCTTCCGCCAAGAGGATTGCAAAGGCGGTGGCAGATTTAATGGTGCCTTGGAAGATTGGTCCCGCTTCGGTGACGCCGAGGTGCAATGGATAATCGCATTGCGCTGCAAGCAGGCGATAAGCCTTCACCATCGTCACTGGATCATGATGCTTAACCGAAATCTTGATATCCGAGAAGCCATGCTCTTCGAAGAGTGACGCTTCCCAGAGCGCAGATTCTGCGAGAGCTTCTGGAGTGGCCTTGCCATATTTTGCGAGCAGGCGTGGATCGAGAGAACCAGCATTAACGCCAATCCGAATTGGAATACCGGCATCGCCCGCTGCCTTAGCAACTTCTTTCACCTTGTCATCAAATTGCTTGATATTGCCCGGGTTGACGCGAACCGCGGCGCAACCGGCATCGATCGCGGCGAAAATGTATTTTGGTTGGAAGTGAATATCTGCAATAACGGGTATTTGAGATTTCTTGGCGATCGCCTTCAAGGCATCGGCATCATCTTGACTTGGTACAGCAACGCGCACAATCTGACAGCCGGAAGCGGTGAGCTCGGCGATTTGCTGCAATGTGGAGTTGATATCCGAGGTCAGGGTGGTGCACATCGATTGCACGCTCACTGGGGCATCGCCACCAACGAGAACACTGCCCACTTTGAGTTGCTTGCTCTTCCGACGTGGCGCAAGCACGGGAGGAGGGGCTGCTGGAATTCCGAGATCGACCATGGCGTTATTCTGCCTTAGATTAGAGATTGAAGTGAACTGGATTGAAGATATCGGCGGCGAGGAGCATTAAAGAGAGCCCAACAAGGAATACAAAGACGACGACCGTAATCGGCATCAATTTTTCCAGATCAATCGGATCCGGTTGCGGCCGGCCAGCCCTGCGGGCTCGAGTGCGTCGTACGCCATCGACCACGGCAACGGCCATGTGACCACCATCAAGCGGCAACAACGGTAATAAGTTAAAGATCCCAACAAAGATATTGAGGCTGGCGATAATAAGAAGGAAGGTCTCTAACTTATCGCCAAAGCTGAGCTTTTGATCGCTCGCGGTTGCTGCAGATGCTTGAGCGACGCCGACAACACCGACCAGACCATTTGCATCGCGCTTTGCGCCTAAGAAGGTCTGTCGAAAGAGTGCGGGGACTTTGCCGGGCAAGGTCACCAGCGATTTGATACTTGTGGAGAAGAAGTTAGAGCCCAAGCTCCAGGTATCGTGCAGCGAGGTTCCGACACCTTCACGCACCAGACCTATTTTGCTGACGATGCCGAGCATGCCAAAATCTTTTCCGTTAAAAGTCACCGAAGCTGGCGTCGCGATGATGGTTAACATCGCTCCGGCTCTTTCGACTTCCAGGGTCAGCGGCTTATTGGCAGAACTGCGAATGACCAGAACATCTTTGCTCCAGTTGGTAACTTTCTTGCCATTGACCGAGATGATGCGATCCCCGGCTTTGAGCCCAGCGATAGAGGCGGGCGAGGCGGGAGCGGTCTTTGCACAAACATTAGAGGTCGTGCTGGTATTTATGCAGGGCAAAACTTGATTGATAATTGGTAATGTGGTGGAGACGCCGATCCCAAAGAAGATAACAAAGATCAGTAAAAATCCGATTATAAAGTGGTTTACGGAGCCAGCACCCAGAACTATTAATCGACGTGGCGTAGAAGATTTTATAAAGGCGCGTGGAGCATCCGCTTCGCTCAGCTCTTCATGGGTCGACATTCCAACGATTCGGCAGTAACCACCGGCGGGAATCGCTTTAACGCCGAACTCGGTTTCTCCGCGTGTAAAGGACCAGATCTTGTAACCAAATCCCAGAAAGAACTCGGTCACCTTCATGCCGAATTTCTTGGCGAAGAAAAAGTGACCAAATTCGTGAATCATCACCGACACGAGCAGCGCAACGACGAAGGCCAGTACTCCAAGAGCTTGCAACATTATTTCTTCTCCACAACTAGTGCTTGGGCGACGGTACGTGCATCATTCTCGATAGCGCTGACATCGGATAAATCTCGAATTGTAGAGTTGGCGATGGAATCTAATTTTGCCGTTGTCGCTGCAACGATCTCGACAATTGCAGAGAATTCCAAATTACCGTTCATAAAGGCGGCAACCGCGACCTCGTTGGCGGCATTAAAAACCGCCGGCAATCCTCCTCCGCGAGCACCGCAGTGCCGTGCCAAATTAATGGCGGGAAAGCGAGCATTATCTACCGGAGTGAAATTCCAAGATTGTTCTTTGCTCCAGTCAACCGCTGCCGTTGCATGCGCGGTTCTATGGGGAGCTCCTAGCGCGTAAGCGATGGGGCCCTTCATATTTGGCGGACTGAGCTGAGCGATCGTTGCCCCATCTATAAATTCCACCATCGAATGCACCACCGATTGCGGATGAATCACCGCCTCGATCTTCTCGTAGGGGAGGTCGAAGAGATAGTGCGCTTCGATAATTTCTAATCCCTTATTGACCAGAGTGGCAGAGTTAATGGTTACAACCGGTCCCATCGACCAGGTGGGATGAGTGAGGGCTTCGGCGAGAGTTACGCTCGACAAATCGTTGCGATCACGAAATGCTCCCCCACTGGCGGTCAAAATGGCGCGCTTCACCTCTGTTTTAGTGCCAGCCATAAAGCATTGATACAAAGCGCTATGTTCGGAATCGACCGGGACTATTCGCTCTAGACCAAATGCTGCAACAAGTTCACCGCCGGCTACGAGTGACTCTTTATTCGCTAAGGCGACTTTATTGCCAGCAGCTAAGGCGGCGAGTGTTGGTCCAAGTCCGATAGAACCAGTAATCCCATTGAGGACGATGTCGCAGGTGATCGCGGCAATTTCACTTGCAGCGTTCGCGCCATCAATTACTGTGATTCCATCTGCAAGCGAGCGAGCGGAATCGCCGTGCGAGCTAACGCCGATGATTCCAACATGGAATTCTTGCGCTTGCGCAATGAGAGTTGGAATATTAGATCCGCCAGCGCAAAGGGCGATCACCTTAAATTTATCGGGGTTGGCCGCAATAACTTCGAGAGCTTGAACGCCAATAGACCCGGTGGAACCCAGGATGACGATCTCGCGCATGCCGTTATCTTCCCTTACTCTGCTGAGGAAATATTGAGTTCGGCGGCAGCGAGTTGCCCGCACGCTCCATCGATCTCTCGGCCTCTGGTATCGCGGACGGTAACTGGAACCCCATAACTTTCCAAGATTGAGACGAAGGTCGCTTCATCTGCTGGGCGAGATGCGGTCCACTTTGAGCCTGGAGTTGGGTTGAGTGGAATGAGGTTGACATGGGCATTGCGGTTCCTGAGCAAACGCCCTAATAAGTCTGAACGCCAAGCCTGATCGTTAATATCTCGAATCATTGCGTACTCGATGGAATACCGTCGACCAGTTTTATCTGCATAAGCATCGGCCGCGGCCAAAACTTCTTTGACCTTCCAGCGTGAGTTTATGGGAACAAGGGTGTCGCGCAGTTCATCATCGGGGGTATGTAGAGAGACCGCGAGAGTTACCGGGATATCTTCTTTCATTAACTTTTCAATTCCATTCACAACACCGACCGTTGAAACGGTTACAGAGCGCGCTCCGATCCCCAGTCCATCGGGTTGTGGTGCGGTGATATTTCGAACGGAGCGAATCACTGCGTTGTAATTGGCGAGTGGCTCTCCCATTCCCATAAAGACCACATTGGAGAGGCGCGTTGGCCCACCAGGTAAATCTCCCGCTGCACACACTCGCGCCGCGGCAACTACTTGGGCGGTGATCTCTCCCGCAGTTAAGTTTCGAGTTAATCCGGCTTGACCAGTAGCGCAGAAAGGACAGTTCATCCCACATCCAGCTTGAGAGGAGATACACACGGTGGTGCGATCGCTGTAGCGCATAAGTACGCTCTCGACCAGAACCCCATCATGCAAACGCCACAGATCTTTACGCGTTGTGCCACCATCACACTCAATGGAGCGCACTAGAGTAATTAATTTTGGCGTGAACTTCTCGGCCATCAAGGTGCGCATCTCTTTAGGAATGTCGCTCCACGACTCGGTGTCATCGTTGTGATGCGTAAAGAAGTGAGTTGCCACCTGATTGGCGCGAAATGCTGGAATACCTAGCTCTACCGCGAGCGCCTTGCGGCCTGCAGGATCTAAATCGGCAAAGTGCTGGGGCGGCTTTACGCGCTGTTTGGGTTCATCAAAAACTAGTTTGAGTGAATCATCGGTGCTCATGATCGCCGCCTTATAAGTTGAAGTGTTGAATGAGCTCGAAGATGAGCCAGACCGATGGTGCAGTAAATAGCAGTGAGTCAACTCGATCCAAGATGCCGCCATGGCCGGGCAAAATAGTTCCCATATCTTTTATGCGTAGATCGCGCTTGACCGCGGATTCAATTAAATCGCCACAGGTCGCAGTAATTACTCCTAAAACACCAACCAGCGCGCCGAGCCAGAAATAGTCATCCAGGACAAAGTAGAAGACCGAGGCGGTTGCAAAGGTGGTGGCCACTATTGCACCAGCAAGACCTTCCCAGGTTTTCTTGGGACTGATATGCGGTGCCATCGGATGCTTCCCGAAGAGCACCCCGGAGAAGTAGGCGAAGGTATCGTTGAAACTCACCAAGACCACCAAGGTGAAAATCTTTGCGATAGGGCTGCTCAAGTGAGCCAAGAGAAGAACGAAGCCCGCCAAAAATGGAATATAGAAGATGGCAAATACTGCAGCGGTCGAGCGCTTTACAAAATCTTTCGGTGAAGCCAAGAGCAGGTAAACCATCACATTGGGAATGGCCACCGCCAAGGAGATTGATAGCCCCTCGACTTTTCCGTACCAGGCCGCGGCCAGAATTCCAGTGGCGGCAAGGTAGAGCGGCAGACCAGGCAGATCGATATCGCCGCCTTTATATGCCCGCACAATCTCGCGAATGGCGAGCAACATAACGATCCATACAAAACCAGCAAAGATCAGAGGATTAAGTTTGAGTGCGCCAAAGACAATAGCGAGGATTGCAAACGAGACTCCTATGGATGGAAGTAACTTCCGCCCAGCGCGCTTATTAATCGCTGCATTGAAGGAGTGGATATCGTCCATATCGCGGTAAACCCGTCAGGTGTTTTACACCTCGAGGAGTTCGGTCTCCTTATGCTTTAAGAGGTCATCGATCTTGGAGACATGATCAGTTGTTACCTTCTCTAACTCTTTCTCCGAACGGGAGAGATCGTCTTTGCCGATATCGCCATCTTTCTCTAACTTCTCCATCGTCTCTTTAGCTGCGCGGCGGATATTGCGGATCGAAACCCGTGATTCCTCGGCCTTGGTGCGAGCCACTTTAATAAAATCTTTACGGCGCTCTTCGGTGAGTTGTGGGAAGCTAACGCGAATCACCGCTCCATCGCTCGCTGGATTGACGCCCAGGTCGGATTCACGAATCGCCTTTTCGATAGATGTAAAAGCTGCTTTGTCGAAGGGAGAGATGATCGCCATACGAGCTTCTGGAACTTGGATCGTCGCTAACTGACCGAGCGCGGTATAGGTACCGTAATAATCGACCATGATCTTTTGAAACATCGCAGGGTGAGCGCGTCCGGTGCGAATAGCGCCGAAGTCCTCTTTCGCCACCTCGACCGCTTTGCTCATCTTGGCACCAGCATCGGCCAAGGTGGTTGCTAAATCAGACATCTCGCTCCTTTAAAGTAAGGCGACCTGGGAATCCGCTCGAAGGTAACGAGGGGAAGGGTCTCTTAGGAGACTAGGGTACCAATTGCTTCGCCCCGCACCGCGCGAGCGATATTTCCCTTATTTTTCAGGTCAAAGACGATGATCGGCAACTTATTTTCGCGGCAGAGGCTAAATGCTGCCGCGTCGGCTACCGCCAACGATTTCGCAATGACCTCATCGAAGCTAATGGCCTCGTATTTAGTTGCAGTTGCGTCCTTCTTGGGATCTGCCGTGTAGACGCCATCTACACCACTCTTGGCGAGCAATAAGGCTTCGGAGCCAATTTCCAGTGCGCGTTGAGCAGCGACGGTATCGGTAGTAAAGAAAGGCATTCCAGCTCCAGCGCCAAAGATGACGACGCGACCCTTTTCCAGATGGCGGATGGCACGGCGTGGAATATATGGCTCGGCTACCTGCCCCATCGTGATCGCGGTTTGTACTCGGGTTTCGATACCCTCTTTTTCTAGAAAATCTTGCAAGGCCAGGCAGTTCATAACTGTTCCCAGCATTCCCATATAGTCGGCGCGCGCACGATCCATTCCGCGCTGCTGCAACTCGGCGCCACGGAAGTAGTTTCCGCCGCCGACAACAATTGCAATCTGAGTTCCGCCGTGGACTACTTCAGCGATCTGTCCCGCAATATCGTGGACGACATCGGGGTCGACCCCGATACCTTTTACACCACCAAATACTTCGCCAGAAAGTTTAAGGAGCACTCTCTTATAACCAACTCGGTTCGTACCTGAACTGGTCATCAGAGCGTGCTCCTCACTTTAAGCGGATAAAGCTTCTGTGCTTAAGATTACTGTCCAACTCGGAAACGATGGAAGGCCGACACGGCGGTCTTTGCCTCATCGAGAACCTGTTGCACCGTCTTCTTGGCATCCTTCGCGAAAGCTTGCTCCAGAAGGCTAACTTCCTTCACAAAGCCAGTCACGCGTCCAGCAACGATCTTTTCAATCGAGGCTTCAGGCTTACCTTCATTGCGGGCGGTCTCTTCAGCGATGCGACGCTCAGTCTCGATCGCTTCGGCAGGAACCGACTCGCGATTGAGGTATTGCGGTGCAAATGCTGCAATGTGCTGTGCAACATCCTTACCAGCCTCAAGAGCATCGGTTGCAAGTTGTACGAGCACGCCGAGCTGAGGAGGTAGATCTGGGTTGGTGCGGTGCAAGTAAAGAGCAACTGGTGAACCTTCGAGAACCGCTACCTTGCGTAGCTCAATATTTTCACCGAGCGTTGCGTTACCCTCGTCGATGCGGGCCTTGACGGTCGCACCGGTTGGAAGGCTGGAAGCCAAGAAGGCATCGAGTTCACCGATTTTAGAGGTGAAGAGGTGGGCCAAAAGTTCTTCGGCCAACTCGATAAAACGCTCGCCCTTAGCAACGAAGTCAGTCTCGCAGTTAAGTTCAAGCATCACTCCGAGGTTGCCCTCTGCCTTTGCGAGCACGACTCCATTTGAAGTCAGGCGCCCTTCGCGCTTGGTGACTCCCTTGAGCCCCTTAACGCGGATGAGTTCAACGGCCTTCTCGTAATCACCATCGGCCTCATCAAGTGCCTTTTTGCAGTCGAGCATGCCGGCTGCAGTTGCCTCGCGGAGGCGTTTTACATCTTGCGCGGTATATGAAGCCACGAATTATTCTCCCTTTACTTCTTCAACAACTGGTGCTTCAACT
>JBAXVT010000026.1:0-19641 GCA_037128715.1 Actinomycetes bacterium | reverse complement strand
CAGATAACGATGAATTTAGCCAGGCTCACGATCCGCGCTACGCCGACCTCGGTGCCGCGCTTCCCAAGACGGAGTGCCTCAAGGATGTCGTTGATCGTATGTTGCCCTACTGGTTTGATGCCATCATCCCCGACCTCACCGCGCATAAGACCGTTCTGGTGACGGCGCATGGAAATTCGTTGCGCGCACTTGTGAAGCATCTAGATGGAATTTCAGATGCTGATATTGCCGGGCTCAATATCCCGACGGGAATTCCGCTGCTCTACGAGTTGAAGGATGACTTCACTCCAGTAAAGCATGGCGGGGAATATCTAGACCCAGCCGCCGCCGCGGACGCAATCACCGCAGTTGCCAATCAAGGCAAGAAGTAGAAATTAACTTTTAGGGGCGAACTCGCCGGTCTCGGTGTAATACACGCGTTGGGCAATTGATACTGCGTGATCGGAAAAACGTTCGTAGTACCGGCTGGCGAAGGCCATGTCGACCGCAGCCTCAACTGAGTTATTCCAATCGGCGCTGAGCAGCGTGGCGATTAATCGGCGTTGCAATATATCCATCTCGTCGTCATCGCTGTCGATTTCGAGGGCGCGATTGGTGTCACGAAATTCCAGAACAACTGCCATCTTCTCCACAATACGAGAGGCCGCAGAGCCCATCTCTGTTATTACCTCAAGTAATTCTGCAGGTACTGCCTTGTTGGGATAACGCATCCGTGCCAGCTTGGCGATGTGGTTTGATAGATCGCCCATGCGCTCCAGGTCGGCGCTGATTCGTAGCGAACTTACTAGGCGACGCAGGTCTGACGCGACGGGCTGCTGGCGTGCCATGATGTTGATGGTTCGCTCATCCAGCGCGTGCTGGATTCTGTCGATTTCAAGATCATCAGCAATCACCTTCTCGGCCAATTGCAGGTCGGTATTGAGCAGGGCCTTGGTGGCAGATTCGATAGCGTCTCGAACCAGGACCGTCATTTTGAGGTGGTCGGCCGTAATCGACTCGAGCTCCTCGTGGAATATGTCGCGCATTGGTGAAGGGTACCCCGCAGGCGTGTATGCCACGGGTTGATATGTGAACTTGTCCTAAACGGAATCTGAAGTTTTGGGGCTGATTTCCTCACAAAGGGCTTCCAAGGGGAGCACATACCCCGAAGGCTCCTACGATAAGGGGGTGAGTTGGATCAAGCGCAGACCAGAGGTAGTGGAGTACTTCAATCCGCTTGAAATCACCCCTGCCATGGCCACGCTCCTTTCTAATGTCGATGCCGAAGCGATCGTCATTGGCCCGAATGACCTTATTGTTTATATGAGCGAGAGCGTCAATAATTTTAATTTGCAACGCGATAACCGCATCAACAATGAATCGTTACAACATCTTGTTCGAGCCGTGCGCCGCAGTGGAAATATACAAGAAGCGACAATGGAACTTCCACGTGGTCCCCTCGGGACAGGTACTCATGACTTACTTGTCCGCGTAATACCCCTAGATGCAAATGGCCTGATCTGCGTTTTGATCTTTGACGATAGCGAGATGCGCCGCCTAGATTCTATTCGCCGCGATTTCGTTGCCAATATTTCTCACGAGCTCAAGACCCCGATCGGCGCGCTCTCAATTCTCTCGGAAGCGGTACTTGGAGCCGCCGATGATCCGGAGGCGATTGTTCGTTTTGCAAACCGGATGCAGGCTGAATCAAAGCGACTGAGCGATCTGGTTCAAGAGATTATCAATCTATCTCGATTGCAGGATGACGATCCCCTTAAAAATGCCAAAGTTATTGATCTCAACGAAGTTTTGCTCAATGCAATTGACCAATCCGAGCTAAATGCCAGCGCGCGTAATATTGAAATAATCTATAGCGAGCAGGCGCAAGCCCGAATAAAGGGTGACCAGAGTCAGGTAATAATGGCGATCTCAAATCTGATCGAAAACGCGATCAACTACAGTCCTGAAGGGACTCGCGTTGCGATAGCGCTCCGAGTAAATGATGGCCTTGCCGAAGTTTCTGTGACAGATCAAGGAATTGGAATTCCCGAGAAAGATCTTGAACGTATCTTCGAGCGTTTTTATCGCGTGGATCCAGCGCGCTCGCGTGCAACAGGTGGTACAGGTTTGGGGCTCTCTATCGTGAAGCACGTTGCAACCAATCACGGTGGCGATGTTTCGGTATGGAGCGTCGAAAATGCAGGCAGCACATTTACAATCCGTTTTCCCATCGCATCTCACCTAACAGCCGTGGAGGCAGAGTAATGACAAAGATCCTCGTAGTAGAAGACGAAGCATCATTCTCCGATGCGCTCGCCTATCTCTTAGGACGCGAAGGATTCGATGTTTCAGTAGCCGATACGGGTACCGGAGCTATTGAAGAGTTTGATCGCCACGGCGCTGATTTAATTCTGCTTGACCTCATGCTACCGGGGCTACCTGGAACCGAGGTCTGCCGTCAGATTCGTACGCGCTCTAATGTTCCCGTGATCATGTTGACCGCGAAAGATACCGAAGTCGATAAGGTCGTAGGACTCGAACTTGGTGCCGATGATTATGTAACAAAGCCTTATTCAACCCGCGAACTAGTTGCGCGTATTCGCGCGGTGTTGCGTCGCCGCGGTGAGGACGATGTTTCGACTGATGGGTTACTTTCTGCAGGTCCAGTTCGCATTGATGTTGAACGTCACCTGGTAACCGTTAACGGAACGCCGCAAGCACTTCCTCTTAAAGAGTTCGAACTCCTAGAATTTTTAGTTCGCAATAGTGGACGCGTCTTAACGCGATCACAATTGATCGACCGCGTCTGGGGTAGCGATTACTTTGGTGATACCAAGACGCTCGATGTTCATGTAAAGCGTTTGCGCGCCAAGATCGAATCAGATCCAGGCAACCCGGTCTTTATTCAGACCGTGCGCGGACTTGGTTATAAGTTCGAAGAGTAATTATTTAGTAGCCGCAGGTGTTGCACCGACACCAGCAAGGTAATCGCTCTTAGCGCGAACGATCGCACTCAGCGTCACTGATTTTGACTTTGCAAACGTCACAACAACATCTACACGTGTTCCCGCGGCTGCGGTTAGGCCTGGCACAACTCCGGTTGCATTTGCCGAGTCACCAGAGAAGATCACTGGAGTGTTCTGCACTAGATCGTATGACGGTGCAGAGAGAGTTGCATTAATTCCCGCGACGGTAATTCCGGTGAGCGCATCACTTGTGGCCTCTTCATTGATAAATGTTCCAACCAAGGCTGCACTTCCATCGGGCTGGGATACGAGCAGTACATCGCGAATATAGATAGAACCGCTTTGCGCTTCGACGCCATCCGTAACCTGCTTGATATTGCGGGTTGGGGCCTGGGCTCCACTGGCGCCACAGCCGGTGAGGGCGAGGACGCTAATCAGGATGGTGGCTACGCCTGCGGTCTTCTTGATCATGGCAGGAGAATACAGGGCTTATATGGCCATTTTTCTGTGACCCAAGTCGCTGGTACAATTGGCGCCTAATCCCAAGGAGCCCATTTAATGTCATTTAAGGTCGGCGAAACCGTTGTTTATCCCCATCACGGAGCGGCTCTCATTGAAGCTATTGAGACCCGGACTATTAAAGGCGAAGAGAAGATTTACCTGGTTTTGAAGGTGGCTCAGGGTGACCTGACCGTCCGCGTTCCAGCCGAGAATATTGACCTCGTGGGTGTCCGCGATGTCGTTGACTCCGCCGGTCTGGATCGAGTCTTCAATGTCCTGCGCCAGCCATATACCGAGGAGCCAACTAACTGGTCTCGTCGTTACAAGGCGAACGTCGAAAAATTGGCCTCTGGCGATGTCATCAAGGTAGCGGAAGTCGTTCGCGACCTCTATCGCCGCGATCTCGATCGTGGGCTATCTGCTGGTGAGAAGCGCATGCTCTCTAAGGCAAAGCAGATTTTGATCTCTGAACTCGCGCTCGCTGAGCGGACCGATGAAGAGAAGGCTGGCGTAATCCTCGATGAGGTTCTAGCTTCCTAAAGCTAGCCCAGTGACTGATTTAGTTGCCGTCATCATTCCTGCTGGCGGCAGTGGTGAACGCTTAGGCGCAACAATACCTAAAGCGCTCGTACAACTTGCTGGAAAAACTCTGGTTGAGCACGCCGTGGCAAATATGGCGCCGATCGCCAATCAAATTATTGTCGCAGCCCCTGCCGGATTTGAAGCAGAATTTCAAAAGTTACTTGGTAGCGAAGTCACCGTTATAACTGGTGGCACCTCTCGAACAATTAGCGTTAAGAATGCGCTCGCCCATGTTCACAAAGAGAATGACTACATTCTGGTTCATGATGCCGCGCGCGCGTTGGCATCAACAGATTTGGCAATGCGCATAATTGATTCACTTCGTGCCGGCGAGCGAGCGGTAGTTCCTGGTCTCGCCGTATCTGACACCATCAAACGCGTAGATAGAGATAACTATGTGACCAAGACTCCGACGCGAGCCAAGTTGCGAGCCATTCAAACCCCGCAAGGTTTTACTCGTAAATTATTAATTAAAGCCCACGCATCATCAGATGATGTGACGGATGATGCCGGACTTGTTGAAGATCGTGGCGTTGATGTAAAGGTCATCGCTGGTGAAGAAGGCGCATTTAAAATCACGACGATGAGTGATCTCATTAAAGCTGAACGAGCCTTGATTCCTGCAGCCGACAGCGAGATGCGCGTTGGTATTGGCACGGATACACATGCCTTTTCTAGTAACTCAGCGCGGTCATTATGGCTCGCTGGATTGTTCTGGCCGAATGAAGTCGGCGTTGATGGACATTCCGATGGCGACGTGGCAGCACATGCAATCTGTGATGCGCTCTTTAGCGCGGCCGGACTGGGAGATTTAGGTTCCAACTTTGGAACCAGCGACCCTAAATATGCTGGCGTAAGTGGCTTACAGCTCTTGACCGAGTGTGCAGAACGGGTGAGTGCGGCTGGATTTGAAATTAACAATGTCTCAGTTCAAATTATTGGAAATCGTCCCAAGATCGGGCCGCGACGTGCCGAGGCGATTTATGTCCTCTCCTTGGCGCTCGGTGGAGCGATTGTTTCAGTGAGCGCGACGACGACCGATGGGTTGGGCTTCACTGGTGAAGGGCGAGGCATATCAGCTATTGCCACCGCTCTACTACTTCGCAGCGCACGGTAGAATCTCCTAATGTCAGCGCACCTTAAGTTATATAACACCGCAACCCGTCAGGTTGCAGATTTCCAACCGCTCAAAGCTGGACAGGTTGGAATATATCTGTGTGGCGCCACCGTGCAAGCTCCACCCCATATTGGTCATGTCCGCAGCGGAGTCAACTTCGATATTTTGCGTCGCTGGTTAACTGCTAGTGGTTACGACGTAACCTTTATTCGGAATGTGACCGATATCGATGACAAGATTTTGCACAAAGCAGTGCACGAAGAGATTCCTTGGTGGGCGGTCGCAGAAAAATATGAGCGCGCCTTTACCGATGCCTATCGCGCTCTCAATGTACTTCCACCGACATACGAGCCACGGGCTACTGGACACATCACCCAGATGGTAGAGCTTATGGAATTGTTGATTGCTAATGGCAGCGCTTACGCACCGGGCAACGGTGATGTCTACCTCGATGTTCGCCACTTGAAGTCTTATCTGACTCTTTCCAATCAGAAGCTCGATGATTTGCAATCAGCCGAAGATGCCGATTTAACATATAAGAAGGATCCGCGTGACTTCGCACTCTGGAAGGCAGCCAAAGCTGGAGATCCATCTTGGCCTACTCCGTGGGGAGCTGGACGTCCTGGTTGGCATTTGGAATGCTCCGCGATGGCACACGCCTATCTCGGTGAAACCTTTGATATCCACGGCGGCGGATTGGATCTGATCTTCCCGCACCACGAAAATGAAATTGCACAATCACAATCTGCGGGTTGGGGTTTTGCAAATATATGGATGCACAATGCTTGGGTAACCGCATCGGGTGAGAAGATGTCGAAGTCGCTCGGTAATTCGTTGCAAGTGCACGAAATTTTGAAATCGGTGCGCGGCATTGAACTGCGCTGGTACTTGGGAAGCGCGCATTACCGTTCCATGACGGAATTCTCCTTCGAGGCTTTGGAAGAGGCTTCGGTTAATTTCCGCCGTATCGAAGGATTTTTAAAGCGGGCAAGCGATGTATTAGCAGAGACTCCAGAGGGAGTTATTTCATCTGGATTCAGAGAAGCGATGAATGAAGATCTTGCGGTGCCGACCGCGCTTGCAGTTGTTTCCGAAATTATGCGAGCGGGTAACACCGCGCTATCTGCTGGGGATCTTGCAGGAGTCCAGGTTGCCGCTGCAGAAATCCGCGGTGCACTGAACATTCTGGGTTGCGATCCTTTCGATCCAATATTCGCCACATCAAATTCTGCTAATACAGATGTACTAGATGGCTTAGTGGCACTCGCTCTGGAACAACGCGCTGCCGCGCGTGCCCGTAAAGATTTTGCAGCAGCAGATGCAATCCGAGATCAAATAGCGGCGTTAGGCGTGGTTATTGAAGATACCGCTGCCGGCACCAGATGGAGTATCAGCTAATGCGTCCAGGTAAAAAACGTCGCGAGAGCGCAGCTGCGCCAAAGCGTGAACAGACCCGCAGACCCGAGAGCCGCCGTGAGACCAGGCCATCCTCTGATGCTGTGGCTGGTCGCAACCCAGTTGTAGAAGCGTTGCGCGCGAAGATTCCCGCTAAAGAACTACTCGTTGCCGAGCGCGCTGAGATTGATGAGCGTATGCAAGAGGCGATGCGGCTGGCTAAGAATCAGAACCTGCTCATCAAAGAGGTACCGCGCGGAGTCCTCGATGGCTTGACGGGAACCACCATGCACCAAGGAATTGCTCTAGTTATCAAGCCATTCCAATACGCCAACTTTGAAGAGCTGCTTAAGAAAATTGCAAAGCCCGGGCTTTTAATTGGTCTCGATGGAGTTACCGATCCGCATAATTTAGGAGCGATCGTTCGTAGCGCGGCAGCATTCGGCGCTAATGGAGTTGTCATCCCGGAACGTCGTACAGCGGCAATGACCGGTTCGGCTTGGAAGGCATCTGCCGGAGCCGCCGCCCGCCTACCGATCTCGCAGGTAACGAATCTGGTTCGTTCATTGGAAGATGCTAAGAAGGCTGGGTACTTCGTGGTCGGGCTCGATGCCGAGGGCGATGAGTCACTTCCCAAGTTCTCACTGGCTCTAGAGTCGATCTACGTAATCGTTGGTAGCGAGGGGAAGGGTCTCTCCCGCCTAGTCCGCGAGACATGTGACCTCATCCTTTCTATTCCGATGCAATCGGATGTTGAATCCCTTAACGCCAGCGTCGCGACGGCGATCGTGCTCCATCAGATTGCAGCCAACCGTGCTGCGGCCACCATTTAGTAACCCTCTGTTCATCTAAATAGGGCAAAATAGCAACATGTCTCATCTGATCAATGAAGATCCCAGAGGACGTCTGGTCGATCGCGAACTCTCGTGGCTAGCCTTCAATGAGCGCGTTTTGGAGTTGGCGGAAGATACAACCATTCCATTATTAGAACGTTGTCGTTTTCTAGCAATCTTCTCTTCCAACCTCGATGACTTTTATATGATTCGAGTAGCGACTCTGAAGCGCAAATTGGAATCCGGATTTACCAAACCAAATACCGCCGGTTACACCCCAATGCAATTGATGAGTGAGATAGCGCAGAAGACTCAAGAGTTGTTGCAACGTCAATCAAAGGCATTTCATGATGTGATATTGCCTGACTTGGGCACCCAAGGTATTGAACTTGCTGCGTGGAGTTCTCTTGACGATGCCGAGAAGGTTGCGGTTAACAAGGTCTTCCACACCAAGATCTTTCCAGTACTTACTCCGCTAGCCGTTGATCCATCTCATCCCTTTCCTTATATCTCGGGCCTCTCTCTAAATCTTGCCGTTGTCGTCACAAAGCCAGAGAGCGAGGAGGATCTCTTTGCTCGCGTAAAGGTTCCCTCAAACCTGCCGCGCTTTGTAGAAACAGGCCGACCAGGAGTTCGCCGCTTCGTACCACTTGAAGAAGTCATAATCGCAAATTTGCACGAACTCTTTCAGGGGATGGAAGTCAAAGATCATTACACCTTCCGTCTCACACGTAACGCCGATTTAGAGTTGGAAGAGGAAGAGTCAGAGGACCTTCTTGCATCGATGGAGCAAGAGCTGTTGCGACGGAAGTTCGGCCCACCTGTGAGATTAGAAGTCGATCGCGATATCAATCCTGATTTGCTCCGCACTTTGATGGATGAACTTAATATCAAAGAGGAGGACATCAGTAGGTATAAAGAGCCGCTAGATCTAACTGGCCTGCATCAACTTGCCGATATCGATATTCCCCAACTTCGCTTCGCGCCATTTAGAAATCAAGTGACTCCCGATCTGCGAGAAACTGATCCTGATTCCACCGATAGTTTCTTCGATGCAATTCGCCGCCGTGAAATTATTCTGCATCACCCCTACGAATCCTTTACATCGAGCGTCGTTAGATTCTTGGAGTCGGCGGCTTCGGATCCACATGTGTTGGCAATCAAACAGACTTTGTATCGCACTTCCGGTGACTCTCCCATCATGCAAGCTCTTATTGAAGCCGCCGAAGCAGGAAAACAAGTCTTAGCCGTTATCGAAATTCGGGCACGCTTTGATGAGCTTGCTAATGTGCGTTGGGCGCGAAAGTTGGAAGATGCTGGAGTCCATGTTGTATATGGCCTGATCGGCTACAAAACGCACGCCAAGTTGTCGCTCGTCGTACGCCAAGAGACCAATGGAATTCGCCGGTATTCTCATATCGGAACCGGAAACTACAACCCCAAGACCGCCCGTACCTATGAGGACTTTGGCCTGCTTTCGGCGGATCCCGTACTGGGCGAAGATGTGAATAAGCTTTTCAACCAACTATCTGGCTTTGCTCCGCAAACTGCCTTTACACGCCTATTGGTTGCTCCTCGAACAATGCGCGCCGGTTTATTAGAGCGGATTGATCGTGAAATTGCGAACCATCACGCCGGTAAAACCGCCTTTATACGCATGAAACTCAACTCCATCCTTGATGAAGAATTCGTCGAAGCCCTTTACAAGGCTTCCCTCGCTGGGGTCAGAGTTGATTTAGTTGTTCGTGGAATCTGTTCCCTGCGCGCCGGAGTTCCCGGGTTATCCGAGAACATCCGCGTCCGTTCTATCCTCGGCCGATTCCTTGAGCATTCTCGAATTTTCCACTTTGCCAATGATGGCAACGATGAGTTATATATCGGTAGCGCAGATCTGATGCATCGCAATCTCGATCGTCGTGTTGAGAGCTTGGTCCAGGTCACGCAACACGATCACAAGCGTTTCTTGATTGGCGCGATAGATAGTTACCTATCTGATGACTTTGTGCGATGGGAAATGCTGCCTGACGGTAAGTGGCTGGAAGTGAAGGAAGGGCCAGATGGCGTACGCCTCAAGGATTTCCAAGCATCAGCGATCGATTGGTATAGGGTCCGCGGATGACACCAGCGATCGTTGCCGCCGGAGGAGTTGTCTGGCGTAGAGATATCGAAGGCGAGATTGAAGTTCTGCTCGTGCATCGTCCGCGCTATGACGATTGGTCTTTGCCCAAAGGTAAGGCTGAAGAGGGCGAGGCACTTATCTCTTGTGCGTATCGCGAGATCCTCGAAGAGACCAGCTTGAGCATAAAATTGGGTCCGTATATTGGATCTGTAGAGTATTACGTTCCGGATGGTTTAAAGAGCGTCGCCTATTGGAGTGCCTCTCTCGTCGAAGATCACAGCTCATTTCACGCAAACGAAGAGGTTGATCAGATTATCTGGCTCGATCTGCAATCGGCGGCGTTTAAAGCCACTCGAGAAAGTGACCGCGAAATATTAGTGCGCTTTAGCGCAACCCCGTATGACTCATCAGCACTGATCATGCTGCGCCACGGCAAAGCTTTAGAACGTACTGAATGGCAGGGTGAAGATGAAGATCGTCCCCTGCAACTGGTCGGTCAGCTGCAATCAAAGCGAATGCTCTCCCTGTACCAGGTTTATGGATTAGATGAGATTCATACCTCCGATGCAGTTCGCTGCCTCGATACTGTTGCATTGATGGCAAAGTCTCTGCAGATCACACCAGTTATAACGAATGCGGTTAGCGAGTACACCTATAAGAAGAACAAGGAGAAGGCGATTGAGTACGCCAGAGAATTGATCAAGAAGAAGAAGCAAGTGATTTTATGCAGCCATAATCCCGTATTGCCTCGGATGATGGAGAAGCTGACTAAGAAAATTGATTTTGACTACCCTGACAATAAATTAATGCCGGGTGAAGCATGGGTACTCTTTCACAATAAGAAAGAGGTTTTGCAGATTGATCGGATGGACGCACCGAGCGTTTAGCGGTTTTCCATCCAGTCCATATATTTCAAAACAATTCCCTCGCGTAAGGCCCACGGACATATTTCAAGCTCGCGAAGATCAAGGTTTCGCATAACGCTCTCGGTGACAAAGGCTCCGGCAACTATTTGCTTGGCGCGGTTGGAAGAAACACCCGGTAATTTAGTGCGTTCTTCGTGGGTCATATCAGCCAGGCGCGTAGCAATTTTCCGTACAACATCAAATTTAATGACACTGCCATTGGTATCAAACCAATCACCACTTAACCGAGCCAAAGTTCTGAGCGTTTTACTGGTGGCGATGGAGCGGTCAGAATCTTGATGCTTAACTAATGCCGGCAAAACAGCTTCGAGTTGTGACTCAATATGTTCGCGCATCGCATTAATTCCCTTTTGCGAGTAGGGATTCCCGATCAAAAATTTTTGGGTAAGACGTGAGGCACCAAGTGGAAGAGATGTTGCAACTTCGGGTGATTCATCCACGCCTACTGCGATCTCTAGTGAACCTCCCCCGATGTCAATGACAAGTAGTCGTCCACTGGACCAACCAAACCAACGCCGTGCCGCTAGGAAAGTTAATTTCGCCTCTTCATCACCGCTCAAAACTTGTAAATCGATATCAAATTCTTTATTGATGCTGGTGATTATCTGATCACCATTGGCCGCTTCGCGGAGTGCAGAGGTGGCGAAGGGGAGGAACTCTTTCACCTGGACGGTACGCGCCTGAAGGACAGCGTTACCTATAGATCTGCGCAGATGATCGATACCTTCGTCGCTGATCTCGTTCTTATCATTGAGAAATTCTGTGAGCCGCAACTCTTCTTTATAGTTAAAAGTTGGATTTGGGCGTGCTCCGGGGTGGGTATCGACCACTTGCAGGTGGACTGTGTTTGAACCGACATCTAGGACTCCGAGGCGCACCTGCGAAACCTACCCTTTACTAGGCGAGTTCGCTTATGCCATTTTGTCGTGTCATAATTGCCCTTCTTGAAGAGCCGCCAATGGCGGTCCGCCTCCCTAGCTCAGTGGTAGAGCATCCGCCTTGTAAGCGGAAGGTCGTCAGTTCAATCCTGACGGGGGGCTCCACCGTAACCTTAGGTGATGAATGGTTGCCAAGATGGTCAGTGAAAAGCAGCAAGAGATGACCTCAGTGATTTTGCTGAGAGTAGAAGTATGCGCCGGAGAAATTATTGCTATTGCACCTTTGGCGGCTGTGAATAGCGAAAAGCTTCATCAAACCCGGGTCAGTGTCCGGAAACTGAGATGTTACCTCGGAATCTTTCGGAGCGCTTTTGACCCATTGTGGGTGGAACACATGCTTAACGAATTGCGCTGGCTAAACCTGGTTCTCCGAGAGGTGCGTTCAGCTGATGTGCTAGAGGCTAGGATTTCGGAAATTTGCCTGAGTTACGAATTAACAGATGTGATACTGAAGCAGTTCGTTCTGGATCACACTCAAGTGCGTATTGATTTAGTAGAGGCTTTGGGATCCGTGCGGTTTGCTGATCTAATAGCTGATTTAAAGAACTGGGACCCATTCCGCGAAGTGCAGCGGTCAGATGTGGATTTTGGAGCGCTCTTAAAAAAAGGTCGGAAGAAGGAGTGGAACAGATTCAAGGGACTTGCCAATGCTCGCGGAGCTGACCTCCATAAAGTTCGCATCTTCTGCAAGAAGATTCGATATATCTCTGAGTTGTCTTCGGAGGTTCAATTGAAAGACCACCCCAGGCGAATATTGAAACTTAGAGCAATTCAGGATTTGCTTGGCAAATACCATGACTCGGTTGAGCTAGTCATCTGGCTCCAATCAATTGCAACGATAGAGAATGTGCAATTCTTGATGGATCTTGAAATTTCGGCACAAGAGTCGCTGGTTGATGAATTTCGGAAGATTAAGATCTAACCTTGCGCGCTATAGGAAGGGATGGCCATGGGTGCTTCCGAGCAAATCAATGATTATGACGTTCTTATAATTGGATCCGGCTTTGGTGGATCGGTCAGCGCCCTACGCCTGACTGAGAAAGGTTATCGGGTCGCCGTACTTGAAGCAGGCCGCAGATTTGCGGATAAAGATTTTCCCAAGACCTCTTGGCGTATAAACAAATTCCTCTTCCTCCCAAAATTGGGTCTAAGAGGAATTCAAAGAATCCACGTACTACCAGACGTCCTTGTGCTCGCTGGCGCCGGGGTTGGCGGTGGCTCACTTGTTTACGCCAATACTCTTTATACCCCACCCGATACTTACTTTGCCGATCAGCAATGGGCTCACATCACCGATTGGAAAACTGAGCTTTCGCCTTGGTATGACCAGGCATCGCGGATGTTAGGAGTTGTTGATAACCCATACTTCTCGCCATCGGATCGCGCGATGAAAGATGCCGCGGTTGAGATGGGAGTAGGTCACACCTTTAAATTGGCTCCACTAGGAATCTATTTTGGAGAAGGTCCTGGCGTTACTTCAAAAGATCCATACTTTGGTGGAAAGGGTCCAGAGCGCAATGGATGTAAACAATGTGGCGGCTGTATGTCTGGTTGCCGAGAGAATGCAAAGAACACTCTACCCAAGAATTACCTCGGCCTAGCGGAGGGTGCTGGTGCCAAAGTATTTCCGGAACATACAGTTACTGAGATTGATGAGCAGAGCGACGGCAGTTGGCGTGTCACCGCGAAGAGCAGCAGCGCGTGGGTAGGCAGAGACCGAGTATTTACCGCGCGCCAGGTAATTGTTGCCGCCGGGACATTCAATTCCCAGAAACTATTGCACGCCATGAAGCAGAGCCACGTACTTCCCAATTTATCATCGGCGCTGGGCAAGCTCTCTCGAACAAATAGTGAGTCATTAACAGGCGCGTTGATGCCGAATATTGATATTGACTATAGCCAAGGCCCCGCCATCACTTCATCGTTCTTTCCCGATGAGCACACCCATGTGGAGCCCGTGCGATATGGAGTCGGTAGCAATCTGATGGGATTACTCCAGACTGTATTGACCGATGGGCAGCATCCCAAGGATCGCCGCCACCAATGGTGGAGAACTATGTTGAGTCACCCAGGACTCGTCGTTAAATTCTTGAATGTAAGACGTTGGAGTCAGCGCACTGTTATCGCCCTCGTCATGCAAAATGTAGATTCATCACTCTCGGTAACCGGCAAGAAATCCTTATTTGGCTGGCGTCTCACTTCTAGAAACGATTCGGATAAGCCCAATGCAACCTACATTCCAGCAGCCAATGAAGTTGTACGCCGGATTGCCGCGAAGCACGGTGGAGTAGCCGGTGGTCACATTGGCGATTTGATCGGAGCGCCATTCACGGCACATTTCGTTGGAGGGTGTGTGATCGGGGACTCACCAGAGAGTGGGGTTATCGATCCCTATCACCGAGTGTGGAACTACCCAACCTTGCATATCGTTGATGGCTCAAGTGTGACTGCGAACTTGGGTGTGAATCCATCTTTAACAATTACCGCGCAAGCGGAGCGAGCGATCTCGATGTGGCCAAATTTTGGCGATGTAGATCCACGTCCGGAACAAGGGGCGAATTACGAGAGAGTGAATTTTCAGCGGCCCAAAAACCCCGTGGTTCCAACTGGTGCCTACGGAGCACTTTTCTCTGACTAATAGGAGTGGAAGCACTATAGATAAGCGGCGCCGGCAGACTATTATGGAGATCACAATTCAGTTGAATCATTGGAGTCAGTCATGACAGACCGTAAAGCAGGGAACTCCATCCGCAAGATTCTCGTTGGCGTTGATGGTTCTGATAAGTCGATAGCGGCACTTAAATGGGCCTCCGAGTTGGCAGCCAAAGAGGGTGCGCATGTCGATATTCTCACGAGTTGGCAGACTCCATTTCCTACCATTGAATTAATCGCGATCGGTTTCAACTTAGATATGTCCGAGATCAATGATCGGCCAGCAGAGATCGCGCAGTACCGTTTAGAGAAGACCGTTCATGCTGTTTATGGGGAGCCCCATCCCACGAACGTTGATTTCATTATTGAAGAGGGATACCCAGGGTTGGTTTTGGTCGAGCGAAGCGCAAATGTTGATCTACTCGTCCTCGGAAATCGTGGCCACAGTCCAATTGTAGAAAACCTCTTAGGATCAGTCAGCACGCACTGTGTTTCTTACGCGCACTGCCCGGTAGTAATAATTAAATAGACGTAGTTATTACTCCAGCTGATGGACCATTATTACATTCTCGCTTTGCTGGTCTTCTCGCTAAATCTCTTGCCCGCTTTTGCCCCGCCAACGATGGCGGTTTTGATATTTTACAAACTCAATACCAACCTCGATACCGCTGCCATCATCGCGATCGGAGTCTTGGCGTCTTCATCAGGACGGTACTTCCTCGCGCTCGCAACTAAGGCGCTCCGATCCAAGTTGAAGAGAGAGTATGTTGAAAATCTAGAACACATAGGCAAGATCGTTCACCGCAACAGCAAGAGCGTCATTCTTTACTTCCTGTTCTTCTTGATCTCCCCACTGCCTTCTGCCCAAGTTTTTGAAGCTGCAGCCCTGATGAATGCTCGCCTGTTACCCATAACAATTGCCTTCGTCATCGGTCGCTCGATTAGTTACTCGCTCTATGTGGCAGGAGCGGCAACCTTAAAGCAACATGCGATGAGCAGCGTCTTGGTTGACTCTGTGAAATCCCCGTGGGGAATTGCCATTCAAATCTTGGCTCTCCTTGGAATTTACCTTCTACTCAAGGTGGATTGGTCGAAACGCTTTCCGCGGTAAGCGCTGAGAATTGTTAAGCTCCACAAAATTGAGAAGAGATCGATTATCTCTTGTAGGAATGCGCCTTCCGAGGCGGTGATAAAGCCAAAAGCGGCGATCACCATGCCGAGAGTAGAGAGACTCATTCCAAGAATTGCCGCCTGAATTGCTCTCCGGACCGTGAGCTTTGCTATTTTCAATACGCCAACCACGCGAGTTAGCGAAGATTCAACAATCACGATATCGGCGGCCTCACTGGCGGCTGTTGCCCCGCTTCCACCCATTGCTATGCCCACATCGACCGCTGCTAAGGCAGGGGAATCATTGATCCCATCGCCAATCAGGATTACCGAACCCTTACTTCTCTTCATCTCTTCCAGAACCACATTGAGTTTCTCTTGCGGAGCGAGTCCAAAATGTGGTGCGGATATCGGCAGCTCTCTTAGGATCTCTTGCGAGCCCTCTGCGGTATCCCCAGTGACGAGCACTACTCGAGTAATTCCTTCACCCATGAACTCTGCCAACGCCCATTTGGCATCAGGTCGGATTGGATCGGCACAGTGGATGACTCCGATTAGTTCATTCTCTATCTCTACCCCGACGTAGAGACCGGTCTGGGCTGGTACCCAATCGGGAAGGGTGCCGCGAATTTTTCCGACATACACAACTTGGTCGGAGACCACGCCGGTGATTCCAGATCCATGGTCCTCGTGGGTCTCGCTAGCAGGTAGCAATTTGATACTGGCCTTCTCTGCCGCTGCAACGATCGCTTTTGCCACAATATGCGGAGAGTGTTGATCCAAAGAGGCTGCTGATTGCAAGATCAATTCTTTCGAATATCCTGCTTTGCAGAAGATGTGGATGACTTCAGGTCCTCCGGCAGTGAGAGTTCCAGTCTTGTCAATCAGAAGAGTTGTGGCTGTCGCCAGTTTTTCCAAGGCGGCACCAGAGCGCACGATGACACCATGCTTTGCTGCGGTGGACATTCCGGCGACGATCGCGATGGGGACTGCGAGAATTAACGGACATGGCGTTGCCACCACGAGAATTGCAACGGATCTAGCAATCTCTCCCGTGATGAAATAAGTAGCGGCTGCAGCTCCAAGCACCAGCGGAATAAAGAAGAGCGCGTAGCGATTCGCAAGGCGAATATTTTCAGAGTAATTTTTCTGCGCCGACTTCACCAATTCAATAATTCCGGCGTAAGTGCTCTTGCTTGGGATCTCCCCAACGACCATGGTCAAATTCTGTCCGGCGTTGAGAACTCCGCTCATAATTTCTGCAGAACTTTCGCACTCCACGGGAAGGGGCTCACCCGTCAGCGCAGATTGATCGAGGGTGGCTCGGGTACTCAAGATGCCATCGGCAGGAGTAATTTCACCTGATTTGACGACGATCTGCATTCCAATACTGATCTCTGTAATCTGAATTTCTGAAAGAGATCCATCCTCGTTGAGTCGATGCGCAATGCGAGGAACGCGAGATAGTAATTCGTTAAGTTCTCTATCTGCACGGTTAGTCGCCCATAACTCAAGGAGTCGACCAGTGGCGAGCATCAACGCGATCACAGCCGAAGCCAAATACTCAGCATCAGCCAAGGTTGCGACAATGGTGAGCAAAGCTAAAAAATCTGATCCGAATTGTTTCTCGCGTATTGAAACAACGAGCCATCTAATAGATGGGATTAATCCAGCCACTCCTCCCAGGGCCCAGAGAAGATCAGACGCTGACGAGGCACCTGCCAGGCTAAGTACCCACCCGATGATAAGGGCGAGTGAGGTGCCCGTAAAGAGAAGCATGTGTACAGGTTACGCGCGGTGGGGAAAATCGACAGCCTTATTGTCCTTGATACTGCGGTGATATTATTTTGGTGTGGTTATGACACTTCGACTTTCCAACCATCAGGCTAACGCGCTCAAAAAGTTAGCAGATTCTGAGGGTCTCTCAATGCATGAAGCCGCTCTGAGAGCCATTGATTATTACATCGCGAGACGTCACGAACATCTTCTCGAAGCGATAAACCGCGTGGTCTCTGAAGATAAGGAACTCCTTTCCCGCTTGGCCAAATAGGTATGACTGCGAAGTAGCGGAAATAGTTGAATTGCTAAAAATTATTAATTCCTAATCTTTTGCGGCACTAATCACTCGTGATTGATATCCAGTGAAGATCAACAGCAAGACGGAGATGTAGAGCGCGATCGGCAAAGAGGTGAGTTGCGATACACCGCCTGTGAGCGTTGGCCCGATGAAGTAAGCCGCGAGTCCAATGATGTTGACGCGGGCTAGAGCGACCGATGGGGCGACTCCGGGTACTCGAGCGGCTGCGTTCATGAAGGCAGGAACCATAGGTCCGATTCCAAGTCCGGCGGCGGCAAAACCAATACAGATGATGATGGCGGCGGGAACCTTCGCATGAGCAGAGAGTGGAACGGCAATTGCAATCGAAAGACCCCAAGTAATTCCTGCGAAGAATCCACCCACACGTACTGTTCTGCGCGGCCCATATTTCGCCAACCAATGATCGCCTAAGAATCGGCTTGTGATCATTGCAAGAGCAAAGGTTGCGAAGGCGATCGCATCTGCGCCTTTGCCGATTCCCATATGTTCATGCAGAAGTACCCCACCCCAATCACTGGCAGCTCCTTCAGGCAAGAGACAACCAAGAAGCCCAAGTCCAATGGCCCAGAGCGGAAGCGAGGTCTTGTCGAAGAAAGAGAGTTTGCCTTCGGAAGTTCCATCTTCACCCTTGTGTTCATCTTCATTGCCGCTGAGTAAAAAGTAAATACCAGGGATGTAAAGAATGAAAGCGATGACAGCAACTACTTTGAGTTCAGTTTGCGGCGAGATAACGTGAGCGAGTAATCCACCCGTTACCGTAGAAACAAAGGAACCAACGCTCCAACTGCCATGGAAGGTAGACATCCAGCGCCGATCTAGAATCTTTTCGACGGCTACCGCTTGAGTGTTTACGGTGATGTCCAGCATGACATAGCCAAAACCCATGATGAAGAGAGCAGTGAATAGTTGTAAGACTTGGTGCGCAGCGCCCATAAGAAATAGACCACCAGGCATAAATAGCGCACCGACCGCAGCGATCCGCTGTGATCCGAAGGTGTGCGTAAGTCGACCACCGACCTGCGATCCGATGAGCGCACCAAAGGTGCTGCCGAGCAAAACCAGACCGAGCCCGCCATCGCTCAGCGCTAACTGATGTTTGATCTCAGGGATGCGGGGGACCCAGGCCATCGAAACAATCCCCATGAGAAAGAAGAGGTACCACAGCGCATTTCGGGCGTTCTTCCCGCGGTGAATGATCACTGGCAAATCTTAGGCACAATTGGCCATCTGGGAATATTTTCTAAGGTTCATTATGATCTGGGCATGACAACTCACCGCTCTGAAATTTTCGCCATCTCTGACGAGTACATCGATACCTTGGGTCGTATGAGCCCAATGAACGCGACCGCATTGGGAATCCCTGGCTATGACCATCTCCTTGATGATTTTTCAATCGCAGCAGAGACTAAAGCAGCCGATTATCGTCGCGACGTGCTCAATCGCGTAAAAGCAATGAATCCCATCGATGATATCGACCGAATTGCTCGCGAAGTCTTGATCGAGCGCGTGGAAGCATCTCTAAAATTATTTGATTCTAAGGAAGCATTTATTACTTATGGTCCAATAGCTAACCCGGTTGCGAATATTCGCTCCATCTTTACTCTCATGAGCACCGAAGGTGCGCAGGCAATAGCAAATATAACCTCTCGCCTCAACGCGATTGGCGCTGCGCTAGATTCTTGGAAGTCCGCACTGGAAGAGTTAGATGCCCAAGGTTTGGGAACATCTCGTCGTCAGGTCTTAGGAGTTGCAGAACAATTGAGTGTCCACGGTTCTGGCGGATATGCCGAGATGGCGCGCTCCATTGATTCAGAAGGTAAGTACCCAGATCTACATCTAGCCGCGCAGAACGCCGAAGCCGCTTGCTTGTCAATGTCGGCTTGGATGAAGAATGTCCATGCTCCTCGCTCACTTGATGTAGATGGTGTTGGTGCTCAGCGTTATGCACCATGGGCTCGTTACTTCACCGGTGCGGATTTAGATCTACGTGCAACTTACGAATGGGCAGTCGGCGATCTTAATGAGATCAATGCTCGTATGTACCGTGCGGCAGATAAGTTAGGACTTTCTGGCAAGAGCCTCAAAGAGGTTGCCGAGTATTGCGAAGATGCCGAATTGCACCGTATCGATGGCGAAGAGAATCTTCTCGCCAAACTCATCGAATTCACTGAGCAAGCAGTTGCGAAGTTGGATGGTGTCTACTTCGATATTGATCCTCGTATCAAATTCTGCGATGCCCGTATTGCGCCAGAGGGGTCGGCTGCAGCTCCTTATTACATGCCACCAAGTGAAGACCTCTCTCGCCCTGGAACAACGTGGTACCCAACCCTGGGCCACACCCGCTTCAACTTCTGGCACATCGCTTCAACCTGGTATCACGAAGCGGTTCCGGGTCATCATCTGCAATGTGCAACTGCAACGATCG
>JBAXVT010000025.1:0-19749 GCA_037128715.1 Actinomycetes bacterium | reverse complement strand
GCATTATCAGAGGCTGTTCCACTATGACGTTGAGGACAGATCGTGAGAGGTTGGCCGTTGGTTAGCTTCTAAGTAACGATTAGGCCCTTACCAACGACAACCAGTCCGGATGCGGTTACCGTAAATCGCTTGGCATCTTTTTCGAGGTCAACGCCGAGTTGTGCTCCAGGTTCGATGACAACACCTTTATCGATGATGGCATTGCGAATAATCGCACCGTTGCCAATAACAACATTGGGCATAACCACCGAATTTTGAATAACTGCACCCGATGCGATTCGGACGTCATAGGAGACAACAGAGCGCTCTACGCGACCGCCCGCAATAATTGAGCCCGCTCCTACGATGGAGTCCACGGCGCTTCCCGCTCCACTGAACTTAGCGGGAGGAAGTGGTGGAAGATGTGTAAGAAGTGGCCATTCGCGGTTGTACAGGTTGAAGATCGGATGGATGGAAACCAAATCCATATGCGCTTCGTAGTAGGACTGGATATTTCCGAGGTCGCGCCAGTAACCATGGTCGCGCTCAGTCTCACCGGGAACGACGTTGAGATCAAAGTCGTAGGCAATCGCTGCTCCGCGACTAGAAAGTAGCGGAATGATATTGGTTCCCAAATCATGCTTGCTCGACTCATCAACCGCGTCCTCAAGAAGAACTTCTTCCATCGCTTTGCGATTGAAGATGTAGTTACCCATCGAGATAAGGGACCACTCCGGTTCGCCGGGAATCGAAGGAGGGTTAGCCGGCTTCTCGTGGAATGCCTTGATCGTGATTCCATCGGGTTCGAGTTCGATGACACCGAATTCGCTCGCCTGATTTTGCGGAACGCGGATTGCGGCCACCGTGACTGCAGCGCCGTGTTCCTTATGGAAATCGAACATCTGCTCCGGATCCATACGGTAAACGTGGTCGGCACCAAATACGAGAACATATTTTGGATCTTCATCGTGAATCAGATTGAAGTTCTGCAAGATGGCGTCGGCGCTTCCGGTATACCAGCGCGGTCCGAGGCGTTGTTGCGCTGGAACTGTCGTCACAAAATTGTTGGTAAGCGATGACATGCGCCAGGTGGTGGAGATGTGTTTGTCGAGTGAGTGCGACTTGTATTGAGTCAGCACCGCAATCTTGCGCATATTTCCATTGATTAGGTTGGAGAGTACAAAATCGATCAGGCGATATGCACCACCAAAGGGCACCGCGGGCTTTGCTCTATCGTGCGTTAGCGGAAGCAACCGCTTGCCTTCTCCGCCGGCCAATACGATCGAGATTAGTTCGTCTCTGCTGCTCATGGAAAAACGGTATCTTACTTTTTCCTTTAAGATAAGAGCATCGCCTCGGATGGGAGTTGGCATGAAGGTTGGGATTGTCACCAAAGAGTGGCCACCGCACATTTATGGCGGCGCCGGAGTCCATGTCAAGTATCTAGTGAAGAGTCTGCAATCTCTAGTAGCAGTCGATGTCCATTGTTTCGGTGAAGATCGCCCCGATGCCACCGCCTACGAATTATCTCCAGATGAACAAGAGCTCAATCCGGCAATGCAGGCACTTATTACCGATGCCCAGATCGCCTCGAACTTAGCAGGTGTAGATATTGTCCATACTCATACCTGGTACGCCAATATGGCTGGCCACTTTGCCAAGATTTTGCAAAAGATTCCCCATGTCATCACCGCCCATTCGCTAGAGCCAGATCGCCCCTGGAAAGAGGATCAGATCGGCGGCGGGTACCGAGTCTCTTCTTGGGCCGAGAAAACTGCGTACGAATCTGCCGATGCAATTATTGCGGTTTCGCAAGGAATGCGCCGCGATGTATTGCGGGCCTATCCCAATCTGGATCCCAATAAGGTGCACGCAATATTAAATGGGATTGATACCAAGACTTATTACCCACAAGCGAACCCCGAGCTCCTTGCATCACTGGGTATCAAAGGTCCCTACGCCATCTTCGTCGGTCGCATAACGCGCCAAAAAGGTTTAGCTCATTTACTTAAGGCGTGGAAGGAAGTCGACCCACAATTTGGTTTGGTTCTCTGTGCCGGCAGCCCCGACGAACCTGGAATCGGCGCCGAAGTTCAAGCGGCGATCGAGGAGTTGCAGGCAACGCGCGAGAATGTGATCTGGATTAGCAAGATGGCTCCACAACCTGATGTCATTGCGCTTCTCTCTAGCGCCGATCTCTTTCTCTGCCCATCTATTTATGAACCGCTTGGAATCGTTAACTTAGAGGCGATGGCCTGCGAGACGGCGGTTCTTGCCAGTGATGTTGGCGGAATCCCAGAGGTTGTCGCCGATGGAATTACTGGCGAACTAATTCATTATTCCGGAGATGCCGCAGAATTTGAGGCGGCATTTACCGCCAAGATTAATTCGCTGATGGCAGATCGCGATCTATTGCGTAAATATGGAGAGGCGGGACGACTCCGCGCCATCGATCAATTCAGTTGGGATTCGATCGCGCAAGAGACAGTTGCTTTATATAAGAGCCTTATAAAATAACGCGATAGTTCGCCAAGGTGGCGTCGGTGGCATATGCAATACGTACCCCGGCAGCCTTTGCGGCAGCAAGTCCTTCAACGATCTGCTCCGTCAATATTTCTCCTGGCGCGACTACGGCTACCCCAGGTGGATATGGCGCAATGAGATCAGCGCTGATGCGACCCACCGCTTTATCGGCCGCAACCATCTCGGTGTTGGCAAAGTAGGCGTTGCGCATGCTGGTCCCAGCCAAAGGAACGACTGACCAACTCAGAGCGGTTGCTGATTGTCGCGGAGCGGATTGTAAACGTCGCAGGACTGGAATTAGCCGATCAGCCAAGAGATCAAAGTCAGCATCGTCATCGGCCAAGGTGGCGAGAAATACCATGGTGTCGTTATCTGCCATCTCAACACGAATTCCAAATTTGATTAGTTCATTCTCGATTGTGACGCCACTGGTACCTAATTGATTAGCGCGGAGCACGATCTTGGTTGGATCAAAGCGATCCGTTGGAAAATCACTGACATTGAGAAAAATGGGAATGTCGAAGTGCGATTGCACTCGAGCCTTAAAGGAATTTACATTGTGAAGCAAGGCACCGAGCAGTTGCTCTCCACGCTGGGCCAAAAGAGCGCGCACTCCATCGATAGATGCGAGTGGAGCACCAGCAGGTGAAGTGGTGTGCGTTGTTTCAAAACTCTGTTCTACCCGTGCCAAGTTGATGTACTTGCCTTGGACTAGCAAGAGCGCTGAAGCGCTGTATCCTGGCAAGGCTTTATGAACGCTAGTGATCAACGCATCGGCACCAATTTGCAGGCAATGTTTAGGTAGATCTTTATGAAAACCGAAGTGCCCACCCCAGGCAGCATCAATAACAACAGGAACTGATTTGGCATGCGCAGCAGCAATCAGTGGCCCCAAGTCCGAAATAGTTCCCAGATATCCGGGCTCCGTTAATAAGATAGCAATCGGCTCTTCGAGCAAAACTCTTTGTACTTCACTCACACTGATGCCCGTCGGGAACCCAGTTGCCTCATCAATATCCGGTGTCATCCAAATCGGTTGCAGATCAGCTAGCACCAGCGCGCTCAGTACCGAGCGGTGCGCGGTACGAGATACCGCGATCTTCTGACCTGGTTGCCCCAGAGCCAGGATGATGGCCTGGTTGGCATGGGTTGATCCACCTGTCGAGAATCTGGCGTAGTTAGCTCCCCAAAGGTTGGCCGCTAATTGCTCGGCCTGCTTGAGCGTTCCGTGCGTTAATTTAATCTCGTCGAGCCCTCCATAGAGAGGTGTATCACCATCGACAACAGCTCCCAGCCCATGATCCAACTTGTCGGCTTTCTGCTTATGCCCAGGAATCGTGAAAGGTAGGCCGGCACTTTCGAAATAAGAAAGATAGGAATCCAAGAGTGGGGCCATCTCGCGCAGGGGTTGATGAGCGCCGTGAGCGGGGTGTGAGTTGGATGGTGTTCTCTTTGAGTTCACCCTCAGAGCCTAACCCTCAGTAGCCCCTGTTAGAAATCTGGTCGTACACTTTTCCCATGACAACACTTACAAATCTTGAGCAAGTACGCCGCGTGGTCACGGCAATTCCGGGACCTAAATCAAACGCTGTTATCCAGCGTCGCGCCGAAGCTGTCGCAGGTGGACTAGGTCTTACATTCCCAGTGGTTATCGAACGCGCCAGTGATGCCATCATGCTCGATATCGATGGCAATCAAATCATCGATATGGGGTCAGGTATCGGTGTCACCAACGTCGGCAACAGCGCCTCTCGCGTCGTTGCAAATGTCATTGAGCAAGTACAGGCTTTTACTCATACCTGCTTCACCGTTGCTCCGTATGTCAATTACATTGAAGTCTGCGAAGCCCTCAATCGTCTGGCTCCCGGCACACATAAGAAGAAGTCGATGCTCGCAAATTCTGGAGCAGAGGCTGTAGAGAACGCTGTGAAGATTGCGCGCCACTACACAAAGCGCCAAGCGATCGTTGTCTTCGAACACGCGTATCACGGCCGCACAAATTTAACGATGGCGCTTAATGCCAAGAACATGCCTTACAAGGATGGCTTCGGTCCATTCGCCCCAGAGATTTATCGCGTACCAATGCCATACGAATATCGCTGGCTTGGACCGAAAGAGACGATCACCGCAGATGCGATGGAGATGATTACCCACAAAATTGAGAAAGAGATCGGCGCCCACAATGTCGCCGCAATCTTGATCGAACCTATTCAAGGTGAAGGTGGATTTATTGTTCCGCCAAAGGGCTTCTTGCCGGCACTCGCCGCATATTCTCGCGAACACGGAATTGTCTTTATGGCCGATGAAGTACAGAGCGGCTTTGCTCGTACCGGACATATGTTTGCTGTCGAAGATGAAGGTGTTGTTCCCGATATCTTGATCACCGCTAAGGGAATCGGTGGTGGCCTGCCACTGGCTGGCGTTACTGGTCGCGCTGAAATCATGGATTCATCGCATGTCTCTGGACTCGGTGGAACATTTGGTGGCAACCCAGTTTCTTGCGCAGCCGCACTGGGCGCAATCGCTACTATCGAAGAAGATGGTTTGATCGAAAATGCGCGCCATATTGGCAAGGTTTTAGGCGATGGTTTGCGCGCACTTGCCGCAAAGTATCCAGTTATTGGTGATGTTCGCGGCCGCGGCGCCATGCAGGCTATTGAGTTAGTAGTACCAGGATCGATCGAACCAAATAGCGCAGCGATGTCAAAGGTTCTTAAGTACTGCACCGCAAACGGTGTTTTTATCCTTTCGGCAGGTACGTATAACAACGTGATCCGATTCCTACCTCCACTCGTCATCAGTGATGAACTGTTGGCAGATGCGCTGAGCGTGCTTGATGAAGCTTTCGCAACTCTTTAAATCTGCGCGTATGGCTGATACGCGCGGCACCCCAACCCAAGAAGGAGACACCATGTCCTCATCCACGCCGACCGATCCCCAACTCAACTCCCTGATTGACAGCATCATTGCTAACTCCCAGAACGCTGTTGATACCCTTTCTGCAGCGGCGGATACAGTTTCTAAGGCGGTTGGCAAGAAGCAAGCCGCCGTAAAGAAGAAGGCAGCTAAGAAAGTCGTAAAGAAGGAGGCGGCTGCGAAGAAGAAAGCCGTCAAGAAGGCCGCAAAGAAGAAGGTCGTGAAGAAGACAGCTAAGAAAGTTGCTAAGAAAGCTGCTAAGAAAGCTGTAGCGAAGAAGAAGGCAGTTAAGAAAGTTGCTAAGAAAGCTGTAGTAAAGAAGAAGGTTGCCAAGAAGGTTGCCAAGAAGAAAGTTGCTAAGAAAGTTGTAGCGAAGAAGAAAGCCGTCAAGAAGGCCGCAAAGAAGAAAGCCGTTAAGAAAGTTGCTAAGAAGAAGTAATTAACCCTTAATTAGTCCGAGAGCGATCGCCCTAACAGCAATATTGTGGCGGTCGCTCTCTGACATTTGATCATAAATTCGCTTGGATTCATCTACCAGCGCAGATACCGAGTAACCTAATTCATCGGCGATCTTGGCTTCTTTCCTACCGATAGAGATCCGGTAAAGAATTTTCTTCTGGCGATCGCTCAAAAGTAGATCTGTTAAGCCTTCGTGAGGATCCGCTGACAATCCAAAAGCTAGCATGAGAACCTCTTGCTCTAGTTCTGCATCAGAATGATGAGGGCTAGATTTTAGATTAAGTGACCAGCTGGAGATAGTGATTATTTAGATCTGACTGGTCAGCATCGGTATCCCCGAAAAGCCCTTTTCTGCGGGCCGATCTTTGAGATTTAGGGGTGGCACCCTAAAGGTTTGGCGTAAATTCAGGAATTTATAAGGATTCTATGAAAGTCTGATTCTTGCATTTGTGGCGCCCAGCCGAATGGCTGCGGTGGATCTCGTGGATTTGAAAGGAACGTGAATGTTCTCGAACATGACCTCTAATTTGAAGCGCGGATCTATCGTCGCGGCTCTCGCGCTCACGATCAGCGTTATCTCTGGCATGGCAGCCAATGCCCTCCCTGGCAACCTATTCATCACAACTGGATTCGTCGGCGCAGGTACGCAATCAGCAACGCTGGTCGGCGGACCCGCCAACACATCTTCAATTACCGCCGGGGCCACCCCGGAGTTCGTATCAATTAGCGGCGGAACCTTTGCTGGCGGACTCACAACTGCAACTTTGCTCGCAAGTGCATCTATCGCAGTGCAGATCCCCACGACAGCCACAATTACCATCTCTGGCTTTATACAAACGGGTCCGGGAGTTTTTAGCTCCACTGTTACCGACACCATTGTGCTCACCGTGGTTTCATCGCTACCAGGAACTGTTTACGCTAACTCGATAATTTATGGCGAGGCAGGTACCGCTGGTGCGCCGAACGCATTGACTGATGCCGCCTTCTCAGTAAAAGCTCCTTCCAATGGAGTCAATGTGGCGCAGTTCTCTGTTGCAGAAGTTGATGCCGCTGGCGTCCCCGTTTTTGGAGCTGCAGCAAAACCAATTATTGTGACTGTATCTGCGGGAGTCATCTCTTCTTATGATCTAACTGCTCCAACCGCAATTCCAAACACCACTTATATCTCTGCAGTTCCAACCACACCAACCTCACATTTCTTACTGTCTGGTGTTCCAGGAATGGCTGCAAATGCCATTATTACCTTCATCATTAATGGCTATTCGAAGGTTTACAAAGTCACCTTCGTGGGTTCTGCCGCAAAGATCGTATTAACGCCTATTAATCCCGTAGTCGGCGTGGGTCTAGCGACAGCGCTGCTGCCATCCTCCGTGAAGGCCACTGGAATAACAGCGAATACCAATGCAGTAGAGATTCAAGAATTTGATTCCATCGGAAACCTCTTGACGCCAAATCCGGCCCTAATATCGATTGCTTCTACAACCCCTGGTATTGCCTCGGGTGGTGCCATCGACAATGCTGGAACTCGTCCTTTGGGTAACATCACCGGCGGGACACCTACATCAACTAGCGTTCTCGGTCTTTCCGTGAATGGAATTGCTGCAGGTACAACAACCCTTGTCGCAACAGATGCATCGACAGGTATCTCATCTCTGCCAGTATCAATCCGCGTCAGCTCTGGAATTCCTACATCGGTTGTATTAACCACTGATTCAAATATGTATGTCAGCGGTGGTGCCGGAACTTTGACAACTACGCTCTCAAATAGCGCTGGAATTCTTCCTGCTGGTACTTACGTAGTGTTCACCGGTCAGGCGAACGCTTCCATTGTTCTTACTGCTGGTACTTCAACCTTGCCTGGTGCGCCCACCGCTATCGTCTCAATCGGTGGATCAATTCCAGTTGTTGTCGGCCAAGTTACGATCAAGAGCGACGGTACCTATACCAGCGCATTTAGTGCACCTGCATCGGCTGGAACGATAATCATTAACGGAACCCCGGCCGCCGGAACTATTGCAGTAACACCTGCAATATTCACGGTCTCAACTGGCAACTCTGACCCAGCAGCCGATTTCGAAGCCACCAATGCTGATTACTCCGCGACCGATGCAGTTGCGGCGGTGACCGCCACAGTTGACGCGGCAGATCTGGTTGCCTTGAACGCCGATTCCAAGGCCGCAGCCACCACCGCGGTCGTCTCCGCTCTCACCACCGCGGTAACCGATCTGCTAGCCAAGATCGTTGCCCGGGCCCTGTTGATCTCCAAGATCCTCAAGGCTCTCAAGAAATAGCCATATTTCGGACAAATCCGACAGAAGAGCGAAGATTTTAAAGAATTCCTTAAAATCTTCGCTCTTGAGGACAACATTTGGCGTAGTTAGGTGTCTTTACTTATAGAAGGTACTTTTCTTAACGAAGCCAGGACGCTGACCTCGGAAGTACCAATAAACGGAGTAATCAAAATGGCATTCAAGAAGATCACGGAAGCGGCGCCTTCACAAGCCGTATCCGACTGGTCCGTTGCCGACCTCTCCGCGCTATATGCCGAACAACGCTCATCTTTGACCGCTCAGGCCCGCCGGATCCTCCGTTCCGACGCTGATGCCGTTGAAATCGTCCAAGAGGCCTTCCTCAAGTTCATCATGGCCGCCCCTGAGCTCGATTCTCGTGACCGTGCGCTCGCTTACCTTCGTACCACCGTTAACCACCTCTGCCTCAACCAGATCCGCGCCACAGGCTCACGCCCCAACTTGGTCGCAATCGACTCTGATGCCACCCAAGAGCGCTTAGATGAGCTCGCTGTTGATGCTCACATCCCCTTTGATGCCACCCTGGCTGCCGCAGAAGATGCCTCCATCATCCGCGAAGCCCTCTCCCGCCTCTCTGCAGATCAGCGCACCGCGCTCGTCATGTGGGAGATGGAAGGCCGCTCTACCGAAGAGATTGCCGCTGCCATCGGAACCACTCCAGCCAACGTCCGCCACGTGGTGGCCCGTTCCCGCACCTCTTTCGTCCGCATTTTGACCGAATGGGTTATCGACGAGCAGACCGGTACTACTGCCCTCGATGCCTTGTCCTCCTCATACAAGAAGGCCGCCGAACTGGCTAAGAAGTCCTCTAAGGTCGCCATGTCCTTGGTCCTAGTTATCGCTGCTTTCCTTGGCTTTAACACCTTCAATCACAAGGCTGCCCCTTTGACCAGCCCTTCTAGCTCAAATGTCGCAGTGGCCACCCCTGCTCCTGCAGCCAGCCCATCTGCTTCCTCCTCGCCTTCTGCTTCTGCCTCGGCTACCGCTTCTGCTCTCTCGAAGCTCGATAGCTTGACCCCAACCGTCGATACCAAGATCGCTGGCATTACCTATAGCGGCCTCGGAACTGACGGAATCCCGACCGGTTTCACCGTCACTGACCTCAGTGACAATACCGGCGCAATTATCATTGGCAAGCCCGCCCCTGTTATCACTGATAACGGAATTACCCTGACGGCGCCTGTCATGTCCTACGATCCAAAGGCTGTAAATGTCCTTATTAATCAGGTCATTAAGGTCGATGGTTCGGGGACCACGTATACCCCTACCGCATCGGTCTCTATGCACGGTGGCTGGGTTCTGTTAGATACCTCTGCAATTAGCACAGATATCTCACGCCTACCCGACGGTAGTTATCTCGTTTCGTGCACGCTCGTCACAGTTTCCCCAGTCGACACAGGTACACTTCTGCCCGTAAGTCAGGGAGTCGATGTCGCATCGGTTCCTACTTCTATTTCTGTGCGTTTAGTGCTTAATCCCGGTAAGACCCAAATTCTTGCCGAGGCGATCAAGGTCGCCGCGTATGGGGTCACAAAATGACCCGCATCGCACAACAAGTTTCCCGCGCAATCCGGATATTGCGAGGGAATAGAGATGAGTCAGCACGTGCGTCTCATCTCGTGGTCGAAAAAGACCTTCTCATGACCTATGAGAGGGCATTTTTAGGCCAAGCCGAGAGGGAGAAATTCTTCCAATCGACTTTCTTTGAAAGGAAAACAATGTCTACAAAGACAGTTCTTAAGCGCGTCGCGCTTGTTGCAGCTGCTGCTTTGGCGATCGGCGGAATCTCTGCCGTATCAGCTAACGCTGCTGTGAATACAAACCTCAACATCGCCGTGGGTTACACAGGTGTCGGAACAAATGCTGGAATAGCGATTGCTGGACCTGCAAACTCAATCGGACTCACCGTTGGCACCATCGCACCTTTCGCTGGTCCAATTGCTGCCCATGAGTATGTAACAGTTACCGGTGGAACATTCGTCGGTGGAACAACTGCACAGACTCTCGCTACTCTCGGAACAATCTCAGTTGCTACCCCAACAGTCGGAACTATCACTGTTTCTGGTTACCTTGAGTCAGCTCCAGGAATCTTCCCTACAACAGCAACAGAGACCGTAACGATTAGCGTTGTTGCATTTACTGCTGGAACTATTTACGGTAGTTCAACTGTATGGGGCGCTTCAGGCGTAACAGTCCCAACTTCAGTAACTGACGGCGCATTCTCAGTAACAGCATCAGCTCTTCCAGCATCAACTCAGGTTGCTAACTTCCTCATCACAGAGGCAGACGTCAATGCTGTTGCATTGACAACTGGTTGGAAGGCAATCACCGCAACAGTAACCAACGGTCTGTTGTCAACACCTGGTGGTAACCCAGCTGGTACAGGTTCAATTACCCCAACAACATATATCGCTGCAACTCAAACTGCAGCAGGTCCAGTTGATATCGCACTTTCCAACATCACCGGATTGTCTGGTACTTCAACAGTAACCATCTCTGTTAATGGCGTAGTTGCAAAGACCTACACCGTTACCTTCACAGGCGCAGCAGTCAAGATTGTTGCTACAGTTCTTAGCCCTGTTATCGGTATCGGTACACCAGTAGCACTTCTTCCAGTTGTCAGTGGTAACTATTCGATCACTGCTAACACAGGTGCTTTGAAGGTTCAAGAGTTCGATGCAAACGGAAATGCTCTTACCGTTCCTGCTCTTACCTTGGCTTCTTCAGATACAGCAAAGGTTGCAGTTGCAATCCCTGCTCTCTTGGTTGCTGGATCATTCTCCACTACTGCAGTTGGTGTATCTCTCCAAGGCGTAGCTGCTGGTACATCGAGCCTTACTGTTACAGATGGAACTTTGACATCTAACGCAGTATCAGTTCGCGTATCTTCAGGCGTACCTACAGCAGTTGTAGTGACCTCTGATGCAGCTGCTTACCCAGCTGGTGGAGCCGGAACCTTGTCATACACAGCGTCAGATGCAGCCGGAACACTTCCTGCTGGAACTTACTCTGCTGTATATACAACAGGCCCAAGTGCTTCATTCGCGCTAACAGTTGGAGTGTTGCCTACAACATCCCTAACAGTTAACGAGTCTGGTGTTCAGACCGTTGCATTCAATGCTCCATTGTCTGATGGAACAACCACAATCGCAGGTACTGCTGCTACAGGTATCACAGAGACTGCTGCATCATTCACAGTTTCAAGCGGAGCATCAGATGCAGCTAACGCTGCAACAGATGCTGCAAACGAAGCTACAGATGCTGCAAACGCTGCAACCGATGCTGCAAACGCAGCTGCTGATTCAGCAGATGCTGCAACACAGGCTGCACAAGATGCTGGCGACAAGGCTGATGCTGCTCTTGCAGCTGTAACAGCACTGGGTCAGCAAGTCACTTCAGTACTTGCTAAGGTTGCTGCACTTTCAGCACTCCTAGTTCGTATCATCAAGAAGGTAAAGGCTTAATCGCCTCTGCTTTAAGTCAGTCTGACTGACAAACAGAAGCCCGGTTCTCCCAGTGGGGGAGCCGGGCTTCTGGCTTTCTAAGTGCAGATCGTCCTGCGAACCCTTGAACTTCAGGCCGAAACCCGGGTTGCGGGCTATTCAGATACCTAGTCCCTACGGATTTTGAGAGTAATAATGTCTATAAAACTGTAGTAGAGTACCTTTACTGTCGATTTATGAAGGGTGCACTATGAAGAAGAGGTTGACATACCTACCATCGACGACCTATGCGCTGCGGACCCTGGGAACACAAATTGCAGTTGCCAGGCGCGAGTTAGGGTGGACGGCAGCTGAGCTAGCCGAACGCCTTGGCGTCACCCCTGGCCTTCTTTCTCGGATAGAACGTGGAACTCCCTCCTGTGGCATCGGAACGGTTTTGGAGGCTGCCGTGCTCTGTGGAATCCCTCTCTTTGAGACTGACCCAGAAGATGTGAGAGCTCTGTCCGCTGTCGCCGAAACTGAACAACTGCGCCTTGCGCTTCTGCCATCACGAACCCGCCGACGCGTGGAGATAGTGTCAAATGACTTCTAAGGAAAGCATTTCTAAGAAATTGTATGTCTGGATCTGGTTGCCACAAGCCACTGATCCAGTAGTAGCAGGTGTACTTACATCCACCGATCGCAAGGTCGGAGGTGAGACGGTGCTCTCTTTCACCTATGCCAAGAGCTACCAAAGTCTGAGCAATCGGATCTCGCTATTTACAAAAGAATTGCCATTGCAGGTTGAACCGAATTACCCGTCGAATCCAGGAGTTGGCCGCAGCGCATTGGCTTTACATGGCTGCATTCGCGATTGTGCCCCAGATGCCTGGGGTCGACGAGTGATCAATCAAAGAATTGCCGGCGATCTCAATGTTGAGTTAGACGAACTTACTTACCTAGCTAACTCAGGCAGCAATCGCGTTGGCGCGCTTGATTTTCAGAATTCCCCAACCAAGTACATCTCTCGGGGCACGACGGCAACCTTGGAACAACTTATGAGTGCAGCTGAACTCATCGAGGCAGGTGAAGCAATTCCAGAGGAACTACAAGCCGCCGCCGCCCATGGCACGTCTATAGGAGGTGCAACTCCAAAGGCGCTGTTGAATGATGAGGGTCGAGAACTTATAGTCAAGTTTGCATCCACTACTGATACCAGGCCCGTTGTACAAGCCGAGGCCGCCGCGACTTTTCTTGCTGCACGTGTAGGAATCAGAACCACTAGCTCAGAGATCCGTACAGTTTTGGGAAAGAAGGTCATGCTTCTAGAACGCTTTGATCGTACGCCACTTGGGGAGCGCAAACAGATGCTCTCTGCTTTGACGATTCTGGGTCAAAGCGAGATGAGTGCGCGGCATAGTTCTTACGCCGATCTGGCTGATGAAATCCGAAAGGGACCCTGGAATCAGGTTGCTGCTACCTTGCGGGAACTTTTTACTAGATTGGTTTTCAACGTCTGCATCGGCAATACGGATGACCACCTTCGTAACCATGCTGCATTTTGGGATGGTGAGCGCTTATCTCTTACCCCTGCTTTTGATCTCACCCCACAACGCCGGCTAGGCGAAATAGCCACTCACGCCATTGCCATCACGCGGGAAGGGGAACGTGAGAGCCAACTCCGCTTGTGCCGCAAAGTCGCCGCTTCTTTTCAACTTTCGGCGCAGGAGGCAGAGGGGATTATCAATGATGTGGTCTCAGCTATCCGAGGTTACTGGAAGGACGCAATTAAGCACGCTGGGCTGAGCACAAATGAAGCAGAACGTCTTATGGGGCGTGAGTTCCTCAATCCATATATTTTTTATGAACAGCCTTAACCTAAATCACTGCCCCCGCACAGGATTCTCCCAATGAAGTTGCGTTAGATTGAGACATGGCAAATAAGCGCAGAACTGGCGATCTGGGCGTGGGCCGTCGCATAAATGCCGATTGGGCTTCGATCTTGATGGGGCTAGGGCTGGGACTCACTTTGGCGCTCGAAATCGACACCATGACCTCTGGGGATTGGTCAGGGGTCTACTCCTCGATTACCTCGATATCGCGCTTGGCGGCTTTATCTGGCTCATATTTTGCGCTGGTGGGTCTGGTCTTTGTGGCTCGTATCCCGTGGATTGAAAAATCGGTGGGCCACGACAAGTTGGTGAAGTGGCACCGCAAGTTGGGGCCTTGGTCTTTGTATCTAATCTTGTTCCACGTACTGCTCGTTGGCTTGGGGTATGCGGGTGGCGATCGTGTTTCTACTGCTGCTGAACTCTGGCGCATGACGCTCAAGTATCCCTGGATGATTCCGGCAGATATTGGTTTTCTTTTGATGATGATCGCTGGTGTGACTTCGTATAAGAAGGCGCGCGCCAAGATGAGTTATGAGACCTGGTGGACAGTTCACCTTTATACATATCTTGCTGTTGCTCTGGGATTTATGCATCAAGTGTTAACCGGTCCGATGTTTACTGGACACCCATTAAACAAAATCTTTTGGGAGGGTTTATACATCGCAACAGCGGCGGTAATTCTGCTGTGGCGGTTTGTAATACCTCTAATGCGCTCACTGCGTCACAATTTGCGAGTGGACCAAATCGTGGTTGAGGGGCCCGGTGTGGTTTCGATTGTGATGCGGGGGCGTCATCTAGATCGCCTCAATGCGCAGGGCGGACAATTCTTTAGCTGGCGTTTTATTACGTCGGGTCAGTGGTGGATTTCGCACCCATACTCATTATCGGCCGCTCCCACCGAACACCATATGCGTGTGACCGTGAAGAACTTGGGTGATGCATCTGGGGCAGTGTTGGGTATCAAACCGGGTACCCGTGTCTTCTTCGAAGGTCCGTATGGCACCTTTGTGGCTTCTAAAGCGGCCCGCGGACATATCGTTCTTGTGGGCGGCGGGGTCGGAATCACACCTCTACGTGCACTTCTAGAGGAGTTTGACGCTACAAAAGAGATCGATGTCTTGTATCGCGTCGGTGACGAAAAAGAACTTGTTTTCCGCAAAGAACTCGATGCTATCGCCGCCTGGCGTGGCGCTCGAGTGCATTACCTAATCGGCGACCGCAAGCAACATCCGATGGATGCGCGCTATATCAGCAAATTAGTGCCTGCCTTTAGCGACTCTGATGTCTACATCTGCGGGCCGACCGGTCTTGTCGAGACGGTACGTAAAGCTGCGCGCGATGTTGGTATTCCAAAGGATCGTTTCCATAATGAAGAATTTGAATTTCACTCGGTTGAATAAGGGAGATGACAATGCTTACTAGACGCTTCTTTTTGATTGCTGGAGGTACCGTCGGCGGTCTAGGCGCTGTTCTCTCAATTACACCACCACAATTTGGGGCAACGACTGGGCTCGGAACTGGTACTTCACTTTCGGGTGGAACAACGGCTACACCTCTCGCATCGCCAACACCTGCCGCAACTCACAAGGCAACAACAACGCCGACCAAGAAGCCAACAAAGGGCGCTGGTGGTGGAACTAAGCCGACGCCTACAAAGACGCCTGCTCCGGTAACGACACCAAAGCCAGCTGGCGGTGTGAGCGGCACATTTACTGGTGCTTCCGCGAATACCGCGTATGGTCCGGTTCAGGTGCAGATCGTTGTCGTCAATGGAAAGATTACAAATGCGATTGCGCTGACTTATCCAAATAATTCGTTCCGCGATAAGCAGATCAATTCGCAGGCCATCCCATTCTTGGTGCAAGAGACACTCGCCGCGCAATCTGCAAATATTCAAGGTGTAGGTGGCGCTTCCTACACTTCACAAGGATGGGCTAACTCGTTGCAATCTGCGCTGAAGAAGGCAGGTTTGTAGGCAAAGGTTCCTTTAAGTTCCTTAAGGTTCCCTAAAGTTGCTTTTTGTGCTAAGTTAACGCACAAGAGAAATGAGGAGTTCATGGCAACGACCGTGAAGTTAGCTGACCACTTGGTGGAAGATGCAAAAAAAGTCGCAGCGCTGGAACACCGTTCCGTGCCAAAACAAATTGAGTTTTATTATGCGATAGCTAGAGCTGCAGAGCAGAATCCCGATCTTTCGTTCCACTTGGTGCGAGAACTCCTCAAATCAAAAGCTGAAGAACCTAGCGATGAGTATCAATTTGGCAAATGAAAGTTCTGAGGAGAGAGGTAAGAAACTAATGGTAGACAGAGCACACACCACAGCCGAGATTGATGTTTGGGGCACTATCGTTTTCATTGAAGTTGCTTCAACAAAGGTTGGTTTGGATGAGCTCAACGCCGGGTTGGCGGAAGTAATTGACTACGTAAGATTGATTGACGAAGAGTTTTCGACATATAAACCGACTTCACAGGTCTCGCAGATTCGACGCGGTGAATTGAAAATTGAAAATGCATCGGCGCAGATGCAAGAGGTCTGGCACCTCTGTGAAGTCGCACGTGACTTATCTGATGGTTCCTTTGACCCCTGGGTTGTTAAGGGCGGCTACGATCCTTCGGGATATGTAAAGGGTTGGGCGGCCGAAGGTTGCACGCGCATCTTGCAGCGCCATGGCGCAGAGAATATTCAGGTCAATTGCTCTGGGGATCTATATCTCGCCGGCGGATACGAAAACGGAAAGCCGTGGTCGATTGGGGTGCGTAGCCCAGAGAACAAGTTCGAAGTCCTCAAAATATTCGAGATCTACGAGGGTGCGATTGCAACATCTGGTACATACGAGATTGGTGCCCACATCAAGGACCCACATTCGGGACTAATTGCAATCGGGGCTCGGAGCGCTACGGTGCTCGGTCCAGATGGTGGGCTCTGTGACGCCCTCGCCACCGCGCTGATCGTCGCCGGCAAAGATGGAGCAACCTACTTTATGAAGCCCGAGCTATCGGAATACAAGGTCTGGGTGATCAACCGCAATGAAGATACCGCCTGGAGTATCGCGGAGCCGACCGCTTAACTCTGAACTATTTGGTCAGATCCGACAATTCTGCAATCTCTGCACTTGTTAAAGCGGTGAAATTCACGATCTCTTTCAACTGCTCGACGGTGCGCGCACTCGCAATAGGAGTGGCAACTCCAGGTTGCGCTGCTAGCCAACCAAGGGCGACTGAGGAAATAGATGTGCCGTGAGCTTTGGAAATCTCTTCTAACTGTGCGACAACTTTAAACCCTCGCTCATTTTGGTAGTCGGCGACTCCACTGGCTCGGACTGATTCAACGGTTGCACCCGGGCGGTACTTACCGGATAAGAATCCGCGCGCAAGTCCAAAGAATGGAATTCCAGAGATACCTTCTGTGACAACAACGGGTGCGGCATCCTCTTCGAACTCTTCACGATGCAGCAGGTTGTACCAATTTTGCAGTGCGATGTACTGGGCAAAACCTTCAGACTTGGAAATCTCCAACGCTTCTGCCAAACGCTCTCCCGTGTAATTGGATGCAGCGATGTAACGAACCTTGCCCGATTTAATCAAGGTATCAAATGTTTCCAAGGTTTCACGAAGTGGAACTGTATTGTCATCTTCGTGGGCATAATAAATATCGATGTAATCACTTTGTAGCGCACGGAGCGAATCTTCAACGGCTGCGGTGATATTGGCGGCAGAGAGTCCAGGGCGAGTTGAAAGTTTTGCTACTTTGGTTGCGATGACGATCTCAGAGCGATTGCCGCACTGCTTCATCCATTTGCCGAGGATTCGCTCACTATCGTGGCCGGTATTGCCTTCTTTCCACTCGGAATAGACGTCGGCGGTATCGATGAAGTTACCGTTGTATTCGGTGTATGCGTTCAGCACCGTTATTGACTGCTCTTCATCGGCGCTCCAGCCAAATACATTTCCACCGAGGCAGAGCGGGTGGACTTTGAGGTCGGTCTTGGCAAGGGGGATATGGGTCATACCGAGAAGTTTATGGCTCTCTATTAGAGTGTGCACATGACAACTGGTGGCTTCACGAGTGAACAACTAGAACTCGAAGAGCAGGTACTGGTTCTGCCTCACTGCGATCTTAGAGATGCCGTGACAATTGGAGAGATCGCGGTTGATATAGCCAAACGCGAATCCCTTGCAATATCTATTGAGGTACGACTTGGCGAGTGGACGGTATTTCATACCGCACTGCCCGGTGCTAAGGCTGATCAACCATCGTGGATTGCTCGCAAAGCGCGCGTTGTTCTTGCGACGGGACATTCCACAATGTTAGAACGCGTCAAAGCCGAAGAAGCTGGATTCGATTGGTATGAGAAATACGGCCTACCGGAAGAGACGCATGCGATTCACGGTGGTGGATTGCCACTCAATGTCACGGGTCAAGGCTTACAAGGAATTTTGTTAATCAGCGGATTGCCTCAAGTAGAAGATCATCTCTTTGGTATCCGCGTGATAACCGAATTTTTGGCTCGCGCCGGGGAGAACGATTGAGTACGACAGTCTGGGTCGCAGGTGAAGTTCTAATTGATCTCATTCCTAAAGATGGTGGTCGTGTAGCAATCGTGGGCGGTGGGCCTGCAAATACCGCAAAGGCTTTAGCGCGGCTGGGTTTTGATGCTTACTTTATCGATGGAATTTCAACCGATGCCTATGGCGAACAAGCTCGCGCTGAATTGTTGGCCGATGGCGTCAAACTCGATTACACCTTGACTTCTAATAATCCAACGTGCGTTGCCACAGTCACTCTCGATAGAGATGGCGGCGCTACTTATGAATTTTTAATCGATGGGACTGCCACCTTTGAGTTCAATGAGTCCTGGTTACCCGACCCAGCGAGCCCACCGGCAGTTCTGCACGTTGGAACTCTGGCAACGATCGTTGAGCCAGGGGCCACCAACCTCTTCAATTGGGCCGAAAAAGTTAAGGCGCCGCTGGTCTTTGATCCTAATATCCGCACCTCGGTGGTCAACGATCGCGACCGCTACCTTGCGATCATGCAGAAATGGGCAGAGATCTCCTCTGTCATTAAGATGAGCGAAGATGACCTGGCTTGGCTCTATCCCGATATGGACTTTAGGGCAGCGGCAAAGAATTTTATTAATGAGAAGACTCAGCTCGTCGTACTTACCCGTGGAGCAAATGGAATTGATGGATATACCCAGGATGGCGAGGTCTCTGTTCCTGGGGTGAGCGTTGATGTGGTCGATACCGTGGGCGCTGGTGATACCGTCGGTGCCATATTGGTTGAAGCGATCGTGAAGTACGGCTTAGATAATCTTGTGGGAACCACCTTAGAAAATACGCTTCATCGCGCGGCACAAGCAGCAGCGATTACTTGTTCACGTGCAGGCGCAAATCCCCCCACCTTCCAAGAGTTAGAAGGCTTCTAATGCAACATATCGATGGCGCAGAGATATCAGTTTCGATTGATCTCGATCAAGGCGGTCGCATCGCTTCACTGCAATGGCGCGATCTGCAATTTGCGGTGCCATTTCGCGGCACTCCGTTGTCATGGGGTTGGTATGCGATGGCTCCCTGGGCGGGACGCATTGATGAAGGTCTAGTTACTAGCGAATCTGGCATCGTGCACACTTTGCCAACAAGTTGGGCGCCACCACATGCAATTCATGGATATGGTTTTACTAGTTCGTGGGAAGAGACCGGCACCGGGCGTGCGCGTTTAGAACTTCCAGCACCTTATAACGGCGCCGTCGTTGAACAGACCATTGAAATTCTCGATGACGCGGTTCGTTGGATTTTGGAGTACACACCGAATGGTTGTGACCTACCGGCCTGGCTGGGTTTTCATCCTTGGTTCCCTCGCGAACTCGAGCGGGGCGATGCTGCAGAAGTTGAGTTCACTGCGGGCCGGATGATGCTGCGCGATGAAGAGGGTCTGCCTACCAATGAATTCGTTGCGCAGCCCAAGGAGCCGTGGGATGACTGCTTCGTAGATATCAAGGGAGTTCCATCGGTGGTATGGCCAGGTGCGGCACGTGTGACGGTCGAATCCGATGCCCCATATTGGGTTGTCTATACAGAAGATAGCGATGGCGTCTGCTTAGAACCTATGACTGCCCCTCCTAACGCCCAAAATCTCGGTATCGCTGGGGAGCACTACCTAGAGGCTTTGTTCACCTTCTCGGAAGAGGTTTAGGCTAGGGGCATGGCTGAACAGAATGAACTAAGGGAAAAGGGTCTGCGCTTAAC
>JBAXVT010000024.1:0-20006 GCA_037128715.1 Actinomycetes bacterium | reverse complement strand
TGATTGAGTTCGAAGACGTTGAATTTCGCTACCCCGGCGCAGAACACCCCATTCTTACTGGGATCTCATTTACCGCACGTCCTGGCGAGTTCACCGCGATTATCGGCTCCACGGGTTCTGGTAAATCAACTTTACTAAATCTCATTCCCCGCTTTATCGATGTCACTGCCGGAAAGGTAAGGCTGGATGGACTTGATGTGCGGGATCAGGCACTGGAATCACTTTGGTCGGAAATCGGTTTAGTTCCACAGCGCTCATTCCTCTTTGGTGGAACCGTGGCGCAGAACTTGCGCTATGGCAAGGCAGATGCCACGGATGAAGAGTTGTGGGCTGCTCTAGAAATTGCGCAAGCTCGAGACTTTATTGACGATCTTCCCGAAAAACTGGAAGCGCGCGTTGCACAAGGAGGAACGAATTTCTCTGGTGGACAGAGGCAACGACTTTCCATCGCTCGAGCGCTAGTCAAGAAGCCACAACTTTTGATATTCGATGACTCTTTTAGCGCCTTGGATTTCACCACCGATTCGAAATTGCGAAGCGCCTTGCACGATGCGATGGGCCATACGACGATGATCGTTGTCGCGCAACGCGTATCAACTATTTTGCAGGCGGATCAGATCGTGGTTCTAGATGAAGGAAGAATTGTCGGAATAGGCACTCACGCAGTTCTTATGAATGACAGTGAGACCTATCGCGAAATTGTTCTCTCGCAATTGAGTCCAGAGGAGGCGGCTTCATGAGTCAGCGTGCGCCTCAAGGTGGGCGCCCACCCATGGCTGGAGGCGTAGGCCGAGGCGGCCCGATGGCTGGGATGATGGGCGGTCCTCCGCAAAAATCTAAAGATTTCAAGGGCTCGTTGCGTCGCCTTCTTGGTGAAGTTGGCGAAGAACGCAAAACTTTGTACGCGGTCTTTGCTCTGATATCCGCAGCAGTAACGATCGGTTCACTAGGACCCAAGATTTTGGGCCACGCGACCAACGATATTTTCTATGGATTTCTAGGTCGCAAATTGCCTGCCGGGCTTACCAAAGCCCAAGTGGTTGCCGACCTGCGCGCCAAGGGCCAAAACACTTTGGCCGATGTGGTGAACAAAAGCGGAGTAATACCCGGCAAGGGTATTGATTTCAGCGCAGTTGCCCATTGGATCTTCCTGGCGATCGGTCTGTACATAATCTCATCGCTATTTCTATGGTTGCAGCAATACCTCTTAGCTGGAGTTACCCAGAAGACCGTCTTTAGATTACGGCGATTGGCGGAAGAGAAGATCGGGCGCTTGCCACTGCGTTACTTTGATGGCACATCTCGCGGCGACTTACTTTCTAGAGTCACCAACGATGTGGACAATATTTCGACATCTATGCAGCAAGGTTTATCACAGATTCTGAACTCAGTATTAACCGTCGTTTCGGTGCTGGCAATGATGGTATGGATTAGCCCATCACTTGCGCTCGTTTCACTCATTGCGATTCCACTTTCAATGTTTGTGTCTATCCGCATTGCGAAGGCCTCCCAGAAGCAATTTATCGCGCAATGGGATTGGACGGGAAAACTCAACGGCCACGTCGAAGAGATGCACACTGGTGCCGCGCTGGTAAAAGTCTTTGGCCGCCGCCAACAAGCGATCAAAGATTTTGGGGAGCTCAACGAGAATCTCAACAAGAGTTCGTTTAATGCGCAATTCATGTCTGGCATCATCATGCCAGCGACAACCTTCATTTCTAATCTGATATACGTTGGAATCTCAGTGCTAGGAGGATATCGCGTGGCAACTGGCACCATGTCACTTGGCGATGTACAAGCATTTATTCAATATTCACGCCAATTTGGCATGCCGCTGGCTCAGATCGCCGGCTTGATGAACACCGTACAATCTGGTGTTGCATCTGCCGAGCGCCTCTTCGAGTTATTGGATGCAACGGAGGAAGAAGCTGATCGTGATCCGAGTGTGCCCGTCGCGCGTGCGACTGGTGCAATCTCATTTAAAGATGTCTCGTTCCGATATAAAGAGGACCAACCCCTCATCGAACACTTTAATCTCGATGTAGCTCCGGGTCAGACCGTTGCCATCGTGGGTCCAACGGGCGCAGGTAAAACCACTTTGGTGAATTTGATTATGCGCTTTTATGAAATTGATGGCGGCCAGATTACTTTGGATGGTATCGATACCCGCGACATCACTCGCGATGATCTACGTCGACAGTTTGGAATGGTCTTGCAAGATACCTGGCTTTTCTCTGGCACGATTCAAGAGAACATTGCCTTCGGTTCCGCCAACCCTTCTCTTGAAGCGGTAGCCGGTGCGGCCAAGGCAGCGAACATCGACCACTTCATTCGTGGTTTACCAGGTGGTTATGGTTCGCTCTTGACGGATGAAGATGCGACGGTTTCCAACGGAGAACGTCAGCTACTAACTATCGCTCGTGCCTTTATGGCCGATCCAGCGGTGCTGATCCTTGATGAAGCGACCTCGTCGGTTGATACTCGCACCGAGGTGTTGGTGCAGCGCGCCATGGCAAAGTTGCGGTTGGGCAGAACTAGTTTTGTCATTGCACACCGACTCTCGACGATTCGGGATGCTGACACCATTTTGGTTATGGATAAGGGAAGTCTGATCGAACAAGGGAATCATGACGAGTTGATGGCCGCCAAAGGATTCTATTTTGACCTTTACGCCAGCCAGTTTGCCTCTGCAGCGACCGAGTAATCTCAGCGGTAAAACACCCACGAAATACGGGATTTTCTTGGCAAAACTCTCGCATTCAGCCTGTTTTAGCCTGTAGGGTCAGCCGATATCTCACCCGCGCATCAATGGATGCTCTCTACCCGGAGGTCTTTACGTGGCGAAACACATTGAAGAAGAGAACGAAATTGGCGAAAATAAATTAGCTTCAAATGTAATAGGACTATTTGAGTCCTCCATTATGGGTATCGCAGGCTCCGCCCCCGCCTACTCGATCGCAGCAACGACAGTCACCCTTGCGGTCACCGTGGGTCTCTTCGGTCCTGGAGAACTTCTCTACTCTGGAATAGCGATGTTTGGCGTAGTAATTGCCTTCCATTACATGGGAAAAGTTCGGCAAAATGCCGGCGCAACATATGTCTGGGTACGTAATGCGCTGCACCCCATCCTCGGATATTTGGCTGGTTGGTCCCTGGTAACCGCCTCCATCATTTTCGGACTTGTCTCCACGGTTCCGGCTTCTACCGGCTTGCTCTCACTCTTTACTAACAATCAAAATACGATTAACAATGTCCATTGGACGACCCTTGTGGGCGCACTCATTTTCATTTTTATGGTGGCAATCATCGCCTATGGAATTAAATTCACCGCAAAAGCTCAAGTGGTTATGACGGTCATAGAGCTAGGGCTGCTCTGGATCTTCGACATAATTGCTCTGCTTCATCACCCACACACCCATCACTTTGATTGGGGATGGTTCTCCTTCAACCAAATTAAGGCTTACTCAACCCCTGATGCGGCTGCCACTGGTGCGAATCCCTTCGATCCAAAATTTGCGGTAGCACATGGTTTAAGTGCCATTTTAATTGGCGCGGTATCTGGTGCCTTCTTCTACTGGGGTTGGGATGTCACAGCAAATCTCAACGAAGAGACAAAAGACGGTAAAGACAATGCCGGTAAAGGCGGAATTGTTGGAATCTTCTTCGTCTTCTTCACCTTCCTTTTAACTCTTATTGCAATCAATATGGTGCTCAGCGACGCAACATTGCACAACAGCGCGAGCATTTTGAGCGACTTTGCCGCGGTGTTGATACCGGGTTGGTTCGGAAAATTCATCATCGTTTCAGTGCTTCTTTCAACAGTAGCAACAATTGAGACGCAGATGATTCAAGTCACAAGAACGCTCTTTTCAATGGGAAGAGATTTCACGATGCCAGGTGCTTTTGGCCAGGTGCATAAGAAGTTCCGCACTCCCTGGAATGCCACGCTGTTTACCACGGTATTTGTGTTGCTCTTCTTCGTCGGCTCACAATTTATTGGCAAAGTAAATGACATTGCGCAAGCAGGAGTATCGGCAATTGGTATCCAAATCTGCTTCTACTACGCACTTGCTGCAATCTCAGTAATTGTCCTGTATCGCCATTACCTATTAAAAGACTTCAAAACCTTTGTGCTCGTTGGTTTATGGCCTGCACTTTCTGGCATCTTCTTGATCGCCGTTCTCTTCAAGGTGATTCCAACGCTGAGCCATCTTGCGCTCTGGGTTGGCGTCGGAACCGTCGCGATAGGCGTAATTCCGATGACTGTCTTCTGGAGGCAGGGATCTACCTACTTTAATAAGGTTACAAAAGAGGAGCGTCGCGCAATTCTTGAAGAATAGCTCTCCAAATCGCTTAGAGATTGGCCCGGTTGCATTTCTTATAGCCGGGCTAATGTTCATGGAGTTTCTCGACGGGGCAATCTTGCCTACCGCTGCTCCAACAATCGCTCGATCCTTTCATATACTTTCGGCCCAAGTGGGCATCTGTGTAACTACCTATATGGTGACGATAGTGGTTTTGATTCCCATATCTGCATGGTTGGCAGATAAATATGGTGTTCGAATCGTTCTCTTCTCCAGCATCGCAATATTTATGGCGGGCTCTCTATTTTGTGCGTTAAGCACAAATCTATTGGAGCTCACCTCAATGCGAATCTTGCAGGGGATCGGTGCCGCGACGATGGTTCCGGTGGGGCGCCTGATTTTGATGCGCTCAGTCGATAAGACTGAAGTTATTAGAGTGATCTCATATTCCGTCTGGCCAGCGTTGGCAGCACCAGTTGTAGCTCCCGTGCTCGGTGGTTTTCTTATTGCGCACGCCTCTTGGCACTGGATCTTTCTCGTTAATCTGCCGATCGGATTAATCGCGCTCTTGGTCGGGATGAGAATTGTCCCTCGAATTCCAGGTGGCAAAGTCGAGCGGCTCGATTGGACCGGTTTTTACGGGAGCACCTTAAGTTTAGGGATATTGGTATTTGCTGCCGCTAATTTAGGTTCACCCCACATTAATGTGGCCACCACTCTTCTCCTATTTCTATTGGGGTTCGGGATTGGTCTTCCCACGATTCGCCACTTGAAAAATGTAGCTAAGCCTTTGATTGACTTATCGGTGCTGAAGATTCGTACTTTTCACCTGAATAGTACGAGTGGTTTGTTATTTAGGGTCTCGCAAAATACCGCCCCCTTTGTCCTACCGCTGCTCTTCCAAGATAAGTTTGGGTGGAGCGCAGAGCGAGCCGGTGGAGTTCTCTTCTTTTATATGCTCGGAAATTTAACTTTTAAAATATTTACTACTTCCCTCATGAACAAATTTCGTTTTAAACCCCTCATTCTCTCCGCTACGCTCATTAGCATTCCGTTAACAATTACTCTTGGCTTAATTCGGTCATCACTTCCGTTTTTCTGGATAGCGATTTTGTTACTGATTACCGGCGGGGTTCGCTCTCTCGGAATGACTTTCTATAACACCATAACCTTCGCTGACACCGACCAAGAGATAATGTCTCATGCCAATACCCTTTCAAATATGGTGCAGCAACTCTCCTCGGTCATTGCGGTAGCCGCCGCGGTAATTGCGATAAATCTTGGGCGAGTCTTCGTAGGAGTGCGCCATGAGTACACCTTCGCCTTCTCATTTGCCATTGCCGCTTTGGTTATCTCACTCTGGAGCGTCATCTCTCTGCCACGTAGCGCAGGGGATTCGCTACGCAAATAGGCGTACTCTTAGCGCGTGCTTAGCCCAAGACTCCGCTTCGCCATTCTCGTCGCAAAGAGCGCTGGGGCAGTATCTCGCCTGCTCGGCAATAAGGGCGAGACCCTTCCGGGACGAATATTGCTTGCGATTGAGCCAGAGGCCATCTCGCTTTTAGCACAGAACAAAGAGGTAATTCTGGTCTCTGGAACTAACGGGAAGACCTCAACCACCAGAGCTGTTGCAGCAATCGTCTCGCAATTGGGTCCGGTTGCCACAAGTGGGTCTGGTTCTAACCTGGCGTGGGGCGCCGCAAATGCACTCATGTCTTCTGCACCCTATGCGGTGCTCGAGATTGATGAACTTCACCTACCCGGAATTATCGCGCAGACCGATCCAACCGTAGTCCTGCTTTTAAACCTCACGAGAGATCAACTGCACCGCATGCACGAAGTGAAGCGAGTGGCAGATCGTTGGCATGTTGAATGTTCCGAGGCAACAAACACCGTCTTTATTGCAGATATTGATGATCCTTTTATCAATTACGCGATCGTCAACGCAACTAACGTTGTTCGAGTTTCATTTGGCGGGCGCAGGCATCCAGATGGCGCTGTCTGCCCCCGCTGTGGAAATTACTTGTCCTGGGTGCGTGGCAAATATTCATGTACCTGCGGTCTTACCAACAAGATTAGTGAAGTTAAATTAAAGAAAGGTTCCGCGGCTTATCGCAACGCTGTTTTAGCAAATATCGTTGGCGAAGTTGTCGGTGCCTCCCCGATGGAATTTACAGAATCAGAATTAGAGCGAAGTGTCACCAAAGAGATGGCGGGAAAGAACGCCCACTTTCGATTGACAAAAAACCCGGCATCATGGACGGAAGCTTTGCAATCCGACCTGCAGCGGGATGTCATTTTGGTTCTCAATGCGCGACAGGTTGATGGCATCGATACCTCGTGGCTCTGGGACGTCTCATTCGAGGCGTTAAAAGGCCACCGCGTAATTGTGTGCGGTGAGCGTGCCCTTGATATGGCTTATCGAATCCATGTCGAAGGAATCGACTCAGTCGTGGTTGAAAACTTTGATGAGGCAATCTCCCTAGCAAAAGGGCGCGAAGTGACGGTGCTGTCTGCATACACAGCCTTCTTTGAGTTGGTGATGTGATGCTAGAAATTATCCGGATTCATAATGAACTCTTGGGAACATATGGAGATCGTGGAAACGCTGATGTTCTTAAATTCCGTGCCGCGCAACGGAAGATAAAGTCACGGATCACCGACATTTCTTATTTGGATCCACTCCCAAAGAGTGGCGATATATACCTCTTAGGTGGGGCGGAAGATGCCGCGCAATTGCTATCCCTTACCGCGCTTCGTAAAGGATCAATACTTGCGCGAGCTGCGAATAAGGGTGCGGTGGTACTTGCGATTTGCGCTGGTTTCCAATTGCTTGGAACTAAATATGCTACGCGAGATGAAGAGTTTGCCGGCCTCGGGTTACTTGATGTAATCACAACGCCGGGAGAGAAGCGTTTAGTGGGGGATATCGCCGTTAAAACAGCGCTCTTCGACTTTCCGCTAACAGGATTCGAAAACCACAGCAGCGTCACAACGTTGGGTGTAGCCGCCGAACCCTTTGGAAGAGTCTTGCAAGGAAATGGAAATGGCGTCGCTGCTCTCGATGGCGCAATCAATGGGAATGTATTTGGAACGTATTTACATGGACCAATACTGGCGCGTAACCCTGAATTCGCCGATTTACTCATAGAGCGAGCGTTAGGTGAGGCCATTTCTCCGCTTGATGATGAGCTTGCCCAGCGTTATGCGAAGTGGCGAAGAGAGCAGATTTAGTAGGTTACAATTAGATGTTGCATCCGCAACACAACTCACAGAACCTCTGTTTGTCACCATAAACAAGTTCGTTTGCGAGTCTTACATCAGTCTTAACTGATAATCACCACGAGACACGCATCTATGTCTCGATTGGTATAGCTATGTCTACGTTCCGCAATTTAGGTGTTACCCCTGCGCTCTGCGAGGCTCTTGAAGCCGAAGGCAAGACCGCCCCATTTCCTATTCAAACTGCCACCCTGCCTGACGCGATTAAAGGTCGCGACGTGCTTGGTCGCGGACAGACCGGCTCGGGAAAGACGCTGGCATTTGGCCTAGCCATGCTCACGCGCCTTAATGGCCGCACCGCAAAGCCTCACAAGCCACTTGGCTTGATCCTCTCTCCTACCCGCGAACTAGCGGTTCAGATCAATGATGTTGTCTCACCACTTGCTCGCAAGATTGGCCTCTCATCTCAGGTAGTAGCAGGCGGACTTTCATATATTGGTCAGATTCAATCGCTTAAGCGCGGTGTACCTGTGATTGTTGCTACCCCTGGTCGCTTGATGGATCTTCTTGAGAAGAAGCACATCGATCTTTCAGATGTCATGATCACTGTTCTCGATGAGGCCGATCAGATGGCTGATATGGGATTCCTGCCAGTGGTTAAAGAGATTCTCTCTCTTACCCAAGAGGGCGGACAGCACCTCTTGTTCTCGGCCACCTTGGATCGCGATGTCGATACCATCGTCAAGCGCTTCCTCAAGGATCCGATTACTCACTCGCTCGAGAATGAAAAGTCTCGCGCCGCTGATATGACTCATCACCTTTTGTTGCTCGATCAGCAACATAAAGATGAGATCTCAGCACAAATTGCCGCCCGCGATGGCCGCACAATCTTCTTTGTTCGTACCAAGCATGGCGCAGATAAGCTCGCTGAAAAGATGCTTCGCAGCGGTGTGCCAGTTGGCGTGCTCCATGGCGGAAAATCTCAAGGCCAGCGCACTCGCGTCCTTAAGGCATTCAAAGATGGTCGCGCTTCAGCACTCGTTGCTACAGATGTCGCTGCCCGTGGTATCCACGTAGATGATGTCTCACTTATCGTGCATGTAGATGCACCAGCAGATCATAAGGATTATCTCCACCGTGCCGGTCGTACCGCGCGCGCTGGCGCAACCGGAACGGTAGTAACTCTGGCAACTCACAAGCAGAAGAAAGCGGTCTTTGGAATCACCAACCGCGCTGCTGTGAAGTTGATTGAGAATAACGTTCGCCCCGGAGATTCAAAACTTCAGGAAATCACCGGCGCACAAGAGCCATCTGGTATTCCAATCGCGGTAGAGCCTGAAAAGACATCCCGCAACGACCGCAAACCAGGAAGCCGTAGTCGTTCCAACGATCGCGGTAACCGCGACGGCAACTTCAAGGCCCGCAAATCTGGTGGAGGCCGTTTTGAAAGCCCAGCCAAGGCTGAAGGCACGGAATTTCGTAGCGAACGCCCAGAACGTACCGAGCGTCCAGAGCGTTCATTCCAAGCACCACGTGAAGAGCGCCGTCCAACTACGGAGCGCACTTTTAGTAGCGACCGTCGTCCTGCCACAGAACGCAGCGATCGTCCATTCCGCTCTGCTCCCAAGAAGTGGGAAGACAAGGCCAGAGATTCACGCACTCGCGAAGAGAGCGCAACACCTGCAGGAAATCGTGGCCGCGTCGAAGGCGTAGCGCGTCCTGCAAAGAAGGCGCCCCGTATGCCGCTGGAAAAGCGCATTGCTCTTGAGAAGGCTGAATCACGCGCCCGTTCTGGCAAGCCTGCTGCAGGTCCAAAGAAATTTGGCAAAGCCGGCGGAAAGCCTTTTAAGGCGGGAAAGCCAAGTCAAGCTAAGCGAGGCTAATAACTCGATCGAAGTATTTAAAGATGGCGTCCTGATTGTGAGAAATCACCAGGACGCCATTCTCTTTCTTAATCTCGTTAATCAACTCGATGATATTTGCTGTTGCTTCTGAATCTTGGGCGCTAAACGGTTCATCAAGTAGATAATATTTAGCGCGCTGACTCAGCGCTAACGCCAAGCTCACTCGCTCCTGTTGCCCAATTGAAAGTTCGGTGACTTTCTTGTTTAACAATTCCGTCAAACCTAACTTTTCGATAAGATGTGAATTATCTACAATGCGCATCTTCTTCGGTAAGAAATGCAGAACTTCCTTAACGGTGAAAGCTAAAGTGAACGAGCGTCTTTGCGGAGCGACCGCACGTAGCATCGCCTGCTCTTTTGTATTTAAAGAATTGACTGCCACGCCATCGATTGTGATCGCGCCTGATTGGGCTTGGAGTAAGCCACCAATTAATTGGATCAATGTGCTTTTACCTGCCCCATTGGGACCGGTAAGAAGAACAGCTTCACCCACTTCGAGTTGAGCGTTGAAATCGTTATAGATCTGGTGGTTACCGCGAGCGAAGAAGAGACCTTGAATTTCAATCATGGCTCACCCACGATGCCCGCTTAATGCGGAGGAGAACTATCAGGGCTGGAGCGCCGAGAAGCGATGTCAACAAACCTAAGGGAATTTCATGTGGCTGAAAGAGAGTGCGCGCGAGAAGATCAGCGAGCAAGAGAACAATAGATCCCACTAGAGCGCTTAGAGATAAGACCCTGCGATGCGCAGGCCCGATTAGCAAGCGAACAATGTGAGGAACCAGCAGTCCTATAAATGCAATTGTTCCAACTGCGCTAACGGAAGCACCAATTAAGAAGGCCAACCCGATAATCGCATAAAGCCTTAAACGCTTTGGGTTTACCCCTAGGTAATGCGAAGAACTTTCACCGAGTGAGTAGATATCAAGGCGGCGTGATACTAAAAAGCAGATGATAATTCCGACTTCGATATACGGTGCGATCATTCCAACGGTGGCATTATTCAACAAGGTCAAAGAACCGAAATTCCAGAAGGTAATCGATTGAATACTGGGTTTGGGGGACATGGATATGAGCAATCCAGCAAATGAGGTGAAGATTGCAGATACCGCGATTCCGGTGAGTAAGAAGCCGAAACCTTTACCGGGTGCGATCCATTGAACAAGAAGGGCGGTAAGCGTTGCTGCCAAGACTGCCGCCGAAATATTTGAGCGCGTTCCGTAGACCGATGCGCCAGAGGCGATGAGGGCAATGGTTCCCAGAGTTGCACCGCTGGAGAGACCAATGAGAGTCGGCTCCGCCAAAGGATTGCGGAAGATGCCTTGAGCCACGGCGCCAGCAACTCCTAAACCAGCCCCAATTATTGCGGCTCCAAGGGCACGCGGGAATCGAACCTGCCAGACAGTTGTGGCATCAACGCTGTGTTTCCCGACCAGCGAGAAGACCGAACTTTGTAAATGGAGAATGCCAACATTAAGCGAGAGCCAAAACAGGAAGAGGAGCAGCGCAAAACCGCTGATATAAACCAATATCTTCTTCATAACTTTGCCGCCGCAATCAAGAGAGGCCGCAAAGCTTTAGCCATCGGGATCGTCCGCGGACCGAAGGAGAGCAGGAGAGAGTCATCGACCGTAACCACACGCCTATATTTTCCGGCAGGCGTCTGCGCAATTCCTGGGAATTGCACTAAACCCTTGATGCCGCCAACAGATGCCAACCCCTTTGTCATTAGAAGCAAGACATCAGGCTTTAACTTGATTAACTCTTCTGCATTAAGCGCGTTAAATGGATTTTTGAGATTCGCTGCACCTACATCAATAAAACCATCAGCCAGCAGTATTGAATCTGCTCCGGAGCCGGGCCCTCCAATGAGATAGATAGATGCCGTGCCGCGCATGTAGAGAAATGCCACTTTTATTGCGCTCTTTGGCGCTTTCAAAGAGCTGACCTGAGATTCCAAGGCTTTGCCAGCTTTCGGTACTCCTAAGGTTTTAGCGATCGCCTCTTCTTTGGCGTAGATATCCGCTAATGTGAACGCGCCGGGAACGCTCACCATCTGAATCTTCGCGCTCTTCAAGGTTGCAATCGCCGTTGCTGGCGCAGTGTTTGAATCAATAAATACCAGATCTGGACGCTGTGATAAAACGGCCTCCGCTGAAACTTGCATGGCAGATTCAACGATAGGAATATTTTTAAGTTCAGGCATTGTCGATGCGATGTCCCGACCCACCAAAATATTTTTGTATCCGAGTGCGACGACAATCTCTGCCGACCCATTGGCTAGCGCAACCACCCGCTTATAACGGGGGACTTCTCCACTGTGCACGATTGGCAATGAGACTTGCTGGGCAGTTATGTCCGACACTGCTGCCTGTGCTGTCGGGGAAAAAGAGATGAGGAGGGCGCTCACAACTACTGCGCCCATTGCTCGTGACCTCATTTGCCTATTCTGGCATCTCCTTTTCCGACATGGGAGGCAAAGTTGTCGGAGCGAATTTCCCTAAATCCTCTTAGATTAACGCCATGAAATCGAAATTTTTCTTAGCGCTTGGTGTCATTCTTGCGCTTGGTGTTTCGAACGCCGCCGCTGTAACTGGCCAGCATGGAGAGGTCCTTGCAGTTTCGAAAGTCTCTGCAATTAAAGTGGGGCAATTGATCACAATTACTGGAAAAGGTTTCGACAAGTCCGTCGGAATCTACGTAGAAATGTGTCAGATAGTTCCTGCTGGAACGCTACCAAGCGTTTGTGGTGGTGGACAGAATGTAACCGGCTCCGGTGCTGCCTCATTTTGGATCTCATCTAACCCTCCCGCTTATGGCAAGAATCTGGCTATTCCATTTAAAGCCGGTGGGACCTTCTCGGTCGGATTGAAAGTACAACCGTTGATTGGAAAGGTCGATTGTCGCAAAGTTCAATGTGCCATCTATGTGCGCGCTGATCACACTAGGACGCAGGACCGTACTCACGATATAAAGATTCCTATCACCTTCAGTAAATAACTAACCCCACAATAGAAGAGAGATATACATGAAGAAGAAGCTCATAGCTGCTCTTGCAGTAGTACTTGTTGTAGCGGCTGCACCACTAGCCAACGCTAAGGCAGTCGTTACCGCAACCCCGACAAAGAACATCGCTCAAAAAGGCGCAGTAGTGACTTTCAAGTTTGCGAAGTTGCCAGCCAAGAACGGTGTATACATTGAAGAGTGCATGGCTCCAGCGACAAAAGGTGCGACTCCTACTGTCTGCGATTCAGATCAGAGCGCACAAGCATGGGTTTCGAATGTGAAGGCGGATCTCGCACAGGGTGCTACTTCCGGTAAGGGTAAGGTCAAGTTCAAGCCAGTCCCTTATTTCACTAACGGAGACTGTGTTCACACCACATGTGTCTTCTTCATTACAAATGATCACAACGCTGCTGGAGATAAGTCACAGGATCAGACGATTCCGTTCACCTTCTCAGCTAAGTAATTAGTTCTTAGGCAGAGCTCGAAGTCCTGCTAGCGCAAATGCAACAGCGCTACGGATTTCGAGCTCTGCCTCATTTCCGGCATCAATTCTGACCGACGCTGCGTCGGTGACGCTCGCTAATAACGCCGCCGCAGCACGTACATTTGAAATTCCGGTTTCAGCCAATGATTCTTGCAATGGCGCCATCATGCGACGGTGGCCCATCACGATCTCATCTTTGCGTTCGTCCGGTGTATTAATCGTGTTTAAAGATTTCACCAACATGTGGCGACCATCGGCCACGTAGCGCAAACTCTCTGTAATCCAGAGTTCGATACGTAAGTAGGGATCAGTTGCACCTGCGACCGCTTCGCTAAGTCGACGGGTGTAGTACTCGAGTTCTTCAAGAACGAGATCGGCTACCAAATCAGCGCTAGATGCAAAGTATTCGTAAATAGAACTTCGTGCGAGTCCGGCCTTGGCCGCAACAGCTGCAACGGTAATCGACTCGGCACCATCTGCGATTGCGAGTTCCATAGCAGCGCTCATTAATTGCTGACGTCGCAATTCACGATGGAGCGCAACAGTCGGAGCTTGAATCTTTGGCATAAGACGAGAAGTATCTCACCATTTTTCAACTGGCGAGTAGTTGAAACTTCAACTAATATGAAGATATCAACTATCAGATAGGTAAAAAAATGTCAGATTTACTACATATTGAGGTAAGCCCACTGGGCGATCGCTCCATCTCACGCGCTATTTCTAAGGAATTTCTCGCTGTTTTCAATGAAAAGAACCCAGGCCCAGTCATCGTGACCCGCGATCTTGCTGAAGATTCCATCCCCCATCTCGATGGCGAGACGATCAACGCTGGTTATACGCCCGAGGCCGACCGTTCACCTTCTATGCAAGCCAAGCACGCCTTTCGCGCCACGTTGGTTGAAGAGGTTAACAACGCCAAGCACATCTTGATTTCAACACCGATGTGGAACTTTGCTGTTCCATCGGTCCTCAAAGCTTGGATAGATCAGATCATGATGCCAGGAACGACGAAGGCCACCGGCAAGGTCACGGTTATTGTCTCGCAAGGCGGATCGTATGCCGAGGGTGCACCTCGAGCAGGTTGGGATTGGCAGACCGGTTACTTAAAGCAGGTATTCACCTCAATCGGAGCGACCGATGTTGAAATCATCTTGTCAGAATTTGGTCTTGCCGGAGTAGTTCCTGCTATGGCCAATTTTGTGGAAGAGAAGAACGCTTCGATCGCTGCAGCTAAGAGCGCTGCAAAAGAGCGAGCAGCTGCTTAAGCCTTAACTCCACGCCGCACATTCATGAACCGCGATGCGATAACAGCGCACATCGTCATCGCGGTTCCCGTTAATAGATATCCGCTGACAGTTGCGTGAGCAGCGGGAGCCAGCCAATCGAAGAGAAGCGCCCCGACTAATTGTCCGCTCACGCTAAAGGTAATGAAATTGAGTAACCCGATGTGTTTGAGGGTATAAGCAGAGACCGCGATAAAGGTAAGTCCAAAGAGGCCACCCAAATATAGCCAAGGACTTGTTGGAAGCCGACCTATAGTTCCACCTCGGCTGAAATTGATCGCTAAGGCGATAAGCAAAAAGAAGGTACCAATCATAAAATTGAAGAACGTCGTCGCTAGTGGCCGTTGAGATACTACGTTTACTCGAGCATTAACTGCTTGTTGGAAAGCGACAACTATTCCGGCGATGATCGCTAGCAAAATTGGTAAAATCTTAAATGTAGAATTGCTCAAGTCTGGATAGACGGCGATGGATACTGAGAGAAGAGTCACCACGGCGATCAAGATCCGCGCGAAAGTAACTGGCTTTTTTCCAGATGGCGTTAAACCAATTTTATCTACCAATAGTGATGAAGCGGTCTGACCTCCAACAAGTGAAATTGTGAAGAGCGCTACGCCAATCTCAGGAACCGTTACGCCTTGGGTGCTAAGAAATATGGTGCCACCAAGACCGCCGAGCATCTCCCACCAGGCGAGACGTCCCGATTTAACTGCGGCGATGGTGCGTGAAATACCCTCGCGCTCCTTTTTAAAGAGAAGAGCGATCGTTATTAATACAACTGAACCGACGGTATTTGAGATCAATCCAGCGCCAATTCCGTTGTGGATTTGAAAGGAGAGCTCACCATTGAAACGCGATTGCGCTGCTGTGAGGGCCCCAACAAATACCGCTAAAGCTATATACATTAATTAACGCAAGGAATTCCCGAACCAGCGACTGCGGTTCCATTTGCTAAATGTGCAAAATTAAACTTAGTTGGTTTAGGTTTTGGCGTAGCGCTTGCGCTCACACTAGCCCCTGGCTTGGGTGAGGTTGTAACTTTGGGTGCCGGATAGAAAAGGTCATGAACAAATTTACGGACCGTCGGGATGTCGATGATATTTACATCCTGTTTATTGCGTAGGGCGTAGCCTTCAATCGGCAGAGTGTGGAATGTGATGTGCCCACCGGTGAGCGCTTTGGCTTGGGGCAAGAAACCTAGGACATCCCATCCTGCGTCAATCACCACATCTTTCTTCGCGACGTCAAGGAGAGATTGCAATTTTCCGAGATCGCCAAAGATGCCTTGGGTGCGGAATTTTGTGATTACACCGGTGATAAATGCTTGTTGGCGGTGGGTTCGATCTAGATCCCCATATGGAAGACCGTGGCGCTGTCTGACAAACTGAAGAGCCTGCACCCCGGTGATGGTCTGTAGTCCAGCGGGAAATACTGCACCGGAGTATTGCGAATCATTCACCGCTCGATTGAGGCAGACCTGAATTCCGCCGAGTGCAGTGGCGAGGTCGTAGAAGCCAACCAAATTGACTTCTGCGAAGTGATCAATTGGAACGTTGAGAAGATTGGAAATGGTTGAAATCGTTGCAGTACGGCCGGCGTCACGACTTAGCTTCTCGCGCAGAGGATTTTGGACACCTTGTTTGATCAGCTTGTTCTCAGAGGTGTATTTAGCCAAGCCATAGGCCTCTTTAATCTTCTGCATCCCCCACCCTGCAACCGCAACGTAATCATCGCGCGGTATTGAAATAGCGACGGCACTTTTACCGTTGGCCGGGATATGTATCAAAATCATGGTGTTGGTGTTATAGCCACCTATCGAGGAGCTCGATCCAACGTGCATTAAATCAAGGAGCTTGCGCGGCAGGTTATTTCCGTTGGCGTCGCGCCGCGAATCTAGGCCGAGCAAAAGGATATTGGTATCGCCACCCGTGGATTGTTTGCTGCCTTTGAGAACGTTAGAGCGCGGAATAGCGCTGCCCGCGGTCTTCTCAAAGTAGTTAAAGGATAAGGCGAGGAAGGTGATTGCGATGGAGATTGTCGCGGTAACTCTCCTAAAGCGCATGGCGCGAATCTTACCGACTAGAGTCTCTGCATGGATCACGTCGGCGCTCTCGCCCTGGTGGGCTCTGGTGAGTACCTGCCCGGAATGGCGGAATTAGAGGGTGATTTGCTGAGAAGTGGCATAAAGCGCGGTTTAAAAAACCGATATGTGCAACTTCCGCTGGCGGCGGGGCGAGAGAGCGTTGATCGCATCCGTTATTGGGAAGAGTTGGGCGCTGCTCAAGCGGAACGATTAAATTCTGATCAAATTTTTCTGCCCGTATTCTCCCGCAGCGATGCCATGCGCGAAGATTTGGCGGAGCAGATCGATGGTGCGGGGCTTATATATATCTCAGGCGGCGATCCTTCCTATCTAGCTACCTCACTTATAAACACGCCTGTGTGGGAGGCGATTGAGCGTAATTGGCGCAGTGGAAGTTCTCTCGCGGGCTGCAGCGCCGGAGCGATGGCGCTATCGGGAGATATTCCAAATTTTCGCAAGCAGAGCGCGCTGGGAACACAAGGGCTCAACCTCCTTCCCACGCTACGCACCATCCCGCATTACAACAAATTCTTCGGGTGGATTCCAGATAGCGCGGCTAAGTTAATGGTTCGCGCGCCAGAAGGCGTTTCTGTTATCGGAGTTGATGAGATGACCGCGGCAGTTGCTGGACTTAACCCTCAAACCAGTTACGAAACCCTCACCTTCGAAGTACGTGGAGTTGGTGGAGTTCATCTATTAAGAGGTCAAGCGACTCACAAATATGTACATGGTGAATTAGTTCAACTTCATTAAACTTAATGCATGCTCCAGAAGATAAATGCATTTAATACCGGACTAGCAGCAAAGATAACTTCAGGTGTTGCAACCATGTGGTGCGCATATGCATTCGCCGCGATCGCGTTGATCTCACTTCCCGCGGCGCTTAAAACCGGCAACTTGATCACCATCGTCGCCTGGGTGGCGCAGACCTTCTTACAGTTAGTTCTCCTCTCCATCATCATGGTTGGACAAAATGCGGCATCAGCGTCGGTGGAGAAGAAGATAACTGAGACACATACCGCTTCTCTGGGTGAATTTGAATTAGCAAAGGAGGCTCGTTCCTTGAATCAACAGGAGATCGTTGAATTGAAGCAGATAGCATCCGATATCCATCGCGTGATCAAAGATATCGAGTCAAAAACCAATAAATGACTGTTCGCGCCACCCTTAGCCACAAGTACATCAGGAGGTTCTTTCTAGCGCGCTTCATCTCCAATTTCGGCAATGGAATGGGACCGATTGCGCTCGCCTTTGGAATTTTGCACCTGCCTCACGGAAGCGCCAAAGAGTTGGGCTTTGTTCTCGGGGCGCTGACCGTTGCGATGCTCTGCATGCTGCCCTTTGGCGGCGTAATTGCTGATAAGTACGGACGTATAAAGATGTTAGCGATTGCTGATGTAGTTGGCGGCCTCGCGCTCTTGGTGCAGGTTTACTTCTTCGCCAGCGGGCATGTGCCGATAGCGGCTCTTCTCTTTTCAAATATAAGTTTTGGTTTGATGTGGGGAATATTTTGGCCCGCCTTCTCTGGCGCGCTACCCGCGCTCTTGCCCGAGGAAGAGTTGCAACAAGGAAATGCGATTAATCAATTCATCGCCAACTTTGCACTCATCAGCGGAACAGCAGTCGGTGGATATCTAATTAGTGCATTTGGAAGTACTGTCGCGCTCTTTATTGATGCCATAACTTTTATTATCTCTGGAACTTTGGTCATTAGCTTTCGCCATCTCACGCCAGCGCGCGCAGAAACTGGTGCATCGGTGAGAGCCGATATGCGCGAGGGCTGGCGGGTATTCTCTTCGTACCCGTGGATCGTTGTTACTGTCGTCGGCTTTTCATTTGTCGTTATGGTCTGGGCAGGCGCACAAGATGTCCTTGGCCCGGTGATTGCCCTCAAACACTTTCATGGAGCAAAATCCTGGGCAATTGTCCTCACCTGTGAATCGATCGGATATGTAGTCGGCTCGCTCTTAGCTATCAGAATTAAGATTAGGTACCAGATGCGCTTTCTCACGGTGATTTCGCTGACCTTGACCGCCTATCTGGTGATGCTCGCGCGGCCAGAACCCCTGGTAGTTATCTGTGTGGGCGCCTTCTTTTGGGGCATAACCCTCGATCTCTGGGGTGCGCTCTGGGGAACCGCTTTCCAGCGCACTATTCCACGCGAAGCGCTCTCCCGCGCCTCTGCCTTCGACGGGATGGGGACGATGCTCTTGCGCCCCGTTGGATTGGCGGTAGCCGCCCCGTTGGCCAGCCTTCTGGGGGTGGGCCACACCATCCTCATCTTCGCCGCGGTTTCGCTGATCGTTATCGTGAGCCTGCTAGCGATACCGGCGGTTTGGAAGATGGAACTACCCGAATCTCTCTCAGAGAATTCTTAGCATCGACTGCGTATTCTTTAGGTTCTAGCCGTTTAAATACGGCGTAGGTAATTTCATGACGAAAGGGATAATTCAATGTCAATCTTCCAGAAGATCAATGGCCTGAGCACGATCTCCAAGCTCACCATCGGCTTCATTGCTGGGGCAACCGCTATTGGTGGAGTTGCTACTGCTGCTAACAGTTTGACCTCCTCTAGCGTTATAACCGCATGCGCTGATAATCGAACGAATGCGTTATATGCGAGCACAACTGGAACTTGTACAGGCAATAGAACTGCCGTCAACGTCGGAAGTGGCTCCCTAAAGAATATTGTAAATATAGTTGCACCTTCGGTTGTTACGGTCGACGTTCTGGATAGCACTGGTGCAGGCGACACTGGATCTGGTGAAATTATTAAATCGGATGCAACTGGCTCTTATATCGTTACAAACAATCACGTTATTGATGCGCTAACAGTTGCAGGCAATTCTTACACTCTCAATATTGATCTCAATAACGGCTTAAAAATTCCAGCCACATTAGTGGGTCGCGATATCTCTTACGATTTAGCCGTTCTACACGTTGCCACGCCTAACCTTCCGGCGATTGCAATCGGTGATTCATCTACTATTTCGATCGGCGATCCAGTAATTGCCTTTGGTTCCCCGCTAGGTCTTACCGGAACCGTTACCGCCGGAATTGTTTCGGCCTTAAATCGACCTGTATCCACACAGAGCACTAACTCGACAACTCAGTCCTATGTAGATGCCATTCAAACTGATGCCGCAATTAACCCTGGCAATTCCGGTGGCCCCTTGACCGACTCGAAAGGTCGCATGATCGGCATTAACAGTGCGATCGCATCCAATGCGTCTACAGGTAGCACCGCGGGATCTATCGGTCTTGGTTTTGCAATCCCAATAAATGAAGCGCAGCGCACTATCAACGAGATCATCACAAGCCCAACCCATACATCTACCAGACCAGTTCTTGGTGTCTACTTCGATCAAAACTTCACTGGAGTTGGAGCTAAGGTTTCACAGCTCGTTACTGGAGGAGCCGCTGAAAAGGCGGGAATTCTGGTCGGTTCGATCATCACCAATATTGGTGGAAGTCGAGTTCCAGATGCAGAAACGGCGATCGTTCGGATCCGCTCATATGCACCCGGCAGTACCGTCTCAATTACCGCAACGCTTCCTAGTGGGGTCAGTAAGGTATTTACCGTTACTTTGGGTTCGGCACCTTCGAATTCTTAAGAGGTTCAATCCGTGACAGACTATAGGGAGTGAATTTACTTAACTTAGAGTCGGTCTCGAAAGCCTTCGATATCCGCCCACTTTTGGATGGCGTCTCACTCGGCGT
>JBAXVT010000023.1:0-20092 GCA_037128715.1 Actinomycetes bacterium | reverse complement strand
GGATGCGGATAAGAAGAGAGTCCGCCGCCAGAATGTGAAAGTTCTTGGCGGAAGCCATCCATCTGATGTTCGGTCAATCGCCCTTCGACAAAAGCGCGGGCATACATTCCGGGGCTGGCATGTCCCTGGAAGAAAATCTGATCTCCACCACCGGGATGATCCTGTCCGCGGAAGAAGTGGTTGAAGCCAACCTCATAGAGCGAGGCCGAAGATGCAAAGGTGGATATATGTCCGCCGACGCCGACACCAGGTCGCTGCGCGCGGTGCACCATGATCGCCGCGTTCCAGCGAACCATGGCGCGTATACGACGTTCTAGGAGTTCGTCGCCAGGGAATTGCGGCTCGCGGTTGGTCGGAATCGTGTTGATGTAATCGGTAGTGCGAAGTGCGCCAACCCCCAACTTATTCTCTTGGGCGTGCTGCAGGAGTGAGAGCATGATGTAACGGGCACGCGTAGGTCCTGCGCTAGCCAGGAGCGAGTCCAGAGAGGCCTTCCATTCAGCGGTCTCCGAAGGATCCAAATCGACCAACTGATCGATCAGATTATTCGGGGTATCGATGAATTGGTTGAATCCGCTTGCTTCGCTCATGGGAGGAGTTTATTCACATCAAAGGGCTTGCGCTCACGCGAGAAGTTGAGTGGACTACTCCTACTCGCCCCACCTAGGGCGGGAGCCAGGGGATAGGCGCCTAAAGTCCCACCGAGGAATTCTGGAGGTTCTGGTGAACTCCCCACAGGGGTTAGCGGCAAGTGTTGAACGGCTGGGACTGGTTCCCGGGGAGTTGATACTTGAGGTCGGCTATGACAGCGACTGCGACGATCAATTGCGCCATGCCATAGAGGCGAAGATTGGTTCAAATCTACTGAGCGGTCATCTCGATGAAGTCGTTGATGCTGTAATCGTCTGGTGGCGTGAAGGTGATGGGGATCTCGTCGATGATCTCGTTGATGCGCTGACTTACTTGAGCGAAAACGGGCCGATCTGGTTGTTAACCCCTAAAGTTGGCATTGCAGGACATGTCGAACCGAGCGATATTCAAGATTCCGCTCCAACGGCTGGCCTCACACAAACTGTCTCATTTTTAGTTGCACCGCATTGGACCGCAACAAAATTAGTTGCTCGAAAGAGTGCCAAACGTTAAGAAAGTGGATTAAATGTCTTTGACTATCGGCCAAGCCGCTCCAGATTTCACCCTTACCAATCAATTCGGCGAGAAAGTTACTCTCTCGTCCTTTAAAGGAAATAAGAACGTCGTCATCGTTTTCTATCCCTTCTCATTTACCGGTACATGCACCGGCGAGCTCTGTGCGCTACGTGATGATCTCTCAGCATTCCAAAATGATGGCGTTGAACTGCTAGCGGTTTCTTGTGATTCTGTCGCTACTCAAAAGGTATTTGCCACGCAAGAGAATTACAACTTCCCAGTCCTCTCTGACTTCTGGCCACATGGCGCGGTATCTGAGGCCTACGGAATATTCAATGCAGATCGTGGATGCGCCTTCCTCGGCACATTCATCATCGATAAAGAGGGAATTCTGCGCTGGCAGGTCGTCAATGGCATGGGCGATGCGCGAAATATCGTGGATTACAAGGGTGCGCTCGCTGCTCTCTAGTAAATAACGCTATTTCAGTACGATTTTTGGTCTGCCCCACTTACTCAGGTACAGTGGGGCACTCAATACCGGGCGGCTAGCTCAGCGGTAGAGCGCTTCGTTTACACCGAAGATGTCGGGGGTTCGAAACCCTCGCTGCCCACCAAAGAAGTAGAGAATTAAGAAGCGCTCTCCGGGCTCTTCAATACGCAGAACTCATTTCCCTCTATATCTGCCATAACAACCCAGGTAGTTGCCGGGTCCGCAGATTGACCAATTTCAATTCGCTTTCCGCCTAATCCTTCGATGCGCAGAACTTCGGCTGCTTGATCATCCGGAGATAAATCAAAGTGAAGACGGTTCTTCACTGTTTTTTGGTCGGGGTTTTTGTAGAAAAGAATTGGTGGAAACTTCTCGCCATCTTCCAATTTCACAGTATTTTCGAGCATCGCCCCGGTCTCGTCAACGTAGGTCACTTTCCAACCCAGTACAGACTCCCAGAATTTTGCGATTACTTCGGGGCTTTTGCAGTCGATGGTGATGTAACCGATTTTGATCATGCCCAAAAGTTAGCACTACAGCGATTTCAAATCCATGAACCAAGAGTCCAAATGCCCATTGGAAGAGAAGGCTGGAACGCTAACCTTGACTCTATGGGCCATATCGATGTGAGCGGGGTGGAGTATTGGCTGCCCGACGGTCGACTCCTTCTTAGCGACATAAATTTTCGAGTGGGAGATGGCGCGAAAGTTGCAATCGTCGGTCCAAATGGATCGGGTAAGACCACGCTATTGAAGATGATCTGCGGAGATTTAACCCCTCATGCTGGAAAAGTTTCTATCTCGGGCGGTTTGGGAATTATGCGCCAGTTCATTGGTCAAGTTCGAGATGAGAGCACAGTTCGAGATTTATTGCTTTCGGTCTCAACTCCTAAGATTCAAGCGGCGGCGGAAAAAATGAGTAAGAGCGAAGCCACAATGAACACTTCGGGCAGCGAGAATGATCAGATGAAGTACGCGCAAGCGATCTCTGATTGGGGAGATGCTGGGGGCTACGACGCAGAAGTAATGTGGGATATCTGCTGCACCAGAGCTCTAGGGCTTGGTTTTGACCAAGTCTCGCATCGCTTGGTTAACACGCTATCGGGGGGAGAGCAGAAGAAGTTGGTGCTTGAATCACTCTTGCAAGGGCCCGACGAAGTTCTGATTCTTGATGAGCCAGACAACTTCTTGGATGTTCCTTCCAAGCGGTGGCTGGAAGAGGAGTTGCTGACAACACGGAAAACAGTTTTCTTCGTAAGCCACGATCGGGAATTGCTCAATAAAGTCGCTCAAAAGATCGTTACCGTCGAACTTGGCGCGCTAGGAAATACCGTGTGGGTTCATGGGGGTGGCTTTAGCACGTGGCATGAGGTCCGAAAAGCCCGCCAGGCACGGTTCGCGGAGTTACTTCTTCGCTGGGAGCAAGAGCATGAGCGTCTTAAGGAATTGGTTCGAACGCTTCAGGTTCAGGCAGCGAACAGCCCTGATATGGCCTCGAAATATAAAGCGATGCAGACTCGATTGCGCAAGTATGAAGAGATCGGCCCTCCAGAGGCTCCATCACTCGAACAGGATGTTCAAGTTGGATTAAAGGGTGGGCGAACCGGGCTGCGGGTTTTAACTTGCGAGAAGTTGGTGCTCGACGGATTAACCGATCCCTTTGATCTTGAATTGTTTTATGGAGATCGAGTCGCGGTTCTAGGGAAAAACGGCACTGGTAAATCGCACTTCCTTCGGATGCTCTCGGGCGATATGACTGTCAGATACTCCGGCACTTTCAAACTTGGCGCACGAGTTACTCCTGGCTTCTTTGCGCAAACCCACGCGCACCCGGAATTTACTGGAAAGACTCTCATTGAAATCTTGTGGAAGGAAGCCTCGCTGCAACTGGGTCCCGCAAAGAGCGTACTTCGTAGGTATGAGTTGAACATGCAAGCGGATCAACGCTTTGAATCTCTTTCCGGCGGGCAGCAGGCGCGCTTCCAAATTCTCTTACTTGAGATTCAAGGTTCTACGATGCTCTTGCTTGATGAGCCAACAGATAACTTAGACCTTGCCTCTGCTGAGGCACTTGAACGTGGCCTCGGCGAATATCAAGGGACTGTTCTAGCCGTGACTCACGATCGCTGGTTCACTCGTGGCTTTGATCGCTACCTGATCTTCCCGGAAAATGGCCAGGTTTATGAAGCTAAAGAGCCAGTGTGGGATTACTAAAGCTATTCGAGTAGAACGAACTCGCCGGCCTCCAGGTAGTGGCGCAAGCGACGGCCAGTTTTTTCAACGTACCCAGGAATCATCGCGAGATCATCTGCAGTGGTGGTTTCGAAGAGATAGTTGAGCAGCGCTAAAGAACGCGAAGCGACCAGAAGTTCTAGCTCCCATTGTTCGTAGGCCGGAAATGGGGCGATAGATTCATATCCGGCAAGAATCTCTTTCTCAGATTCGCGTTCTTCGCGCTGGTAGAAAATCGCTATGGCTAAATCTTGCAAGGGAAACCCCATACCCGCATCGTCAAAGTCGAGAATCGACATCTTGTTCTCGTGCCAAACAATATTTCCGAAGTGCAGATCGGCGTGGATGAGTTGCGGCTCTGAGCGCGCTCGCAGCGACTCAAAGAGTCTCTCTGCGCGTTGATTTACTTCAACAAAAACCTTAAAGGTTTCGGGATTGATATGCTCTTCAGCAATAGTAAAGAGGGTATTTGATTTAACCATGAGTGGTTTATCGATAGCAAGAAAGTTTGCGTACCCCTCGGGTTTCCAGTCTTTACTTAAGCCGTGCATGGTGGCCATCGCCTTGCCCAGTTCAAAGAGTTGCTCTTGCGTTGGATTCTCGTCGACAACTTCCCCAGCAAGCCAAGGATAAATGACTATATCTAGGTTGCCACCTTGGTAGAAGAAATAATGATTTGAGAATGGCTCGCCCTGCAAATTGAGAATTGGCACCGGGGCGGTGATGCTGCCTTCGCGGGCAAGTTCTAAGAGCCATTGGGATTCGGCCCAAATATGTTCTGGCCACTTACGGGAATTAGTACTAATCCGCATTGCATAGATCTTGTCATCTGGGGTCGTCAATTTGAAGGTGGTGTTGAAGGCGTGATTGACGCACTCCAAACTCTTAACAGTGAGTCCGTACTGCACAAGGACATCGCGTGCGAATTCATCAAGAAGGGCAATCTGCTCATCTTGAGACATCTCTAGATATTCTGACATCACAAACCCTTCACAGACGTTTACCCATTACGGAAGTTTCTTCAACGAGGTAACCAAGCTTCTTGTAGAACTCAATGACAGTGGCATTGGAATTTCGCACCATAAGCATAGTCTTTGGCGCTCCTTGCTCTTTGGACCAGATTTCTAACGCTTCAATGAGTTGGCTCCCATATCCAAGGTGCCGGAACTCTGGCTTAACTCCTAAGTAGTAGAACCAAGAACGATGGCCATCAAATCCCACCACGACCGCACCGACCAGCTCATTCTCATCTTCGAGAACGAGAACAGTTGAGTTTGCAGTCTGCAGGGCGAGATCGAAATCCGTGAAGGGATCGTTCTGTGGTTTTACGAGATCGCAAGCGCTCCAAATTGAGACGACCGCCGCTCTGTCAGCGGGAGTCGCCTGGCGGATGCGGTTCATGGCGCAATGATTCCATAGCAAATTGATAGGCGCGCCACTTCTCGGTTAAAGTACGGTAACTCAATAGACATATGGCACGACGATAGGAGCTTTGGTGAAGGCAACCCCTGAGGACCAAAATCTTCTTATCGAACTGCAGTTGATCGATTCACAGATCACCCAGGCCCAGGTCAAACTCGCCGGTCTTCCGGAAATTGAGCAGATTGGCGCTATCCACACCCGTCTTGAAAATACCGCCGTCGAACTCACCGTCGTTGAGACGGAATTGGCCGATGTCGCCATTGAACTGCGTCGCAGCGAGATTGATGTCGAGCAAGTCGATGACCGGATGAAGAAGGATGAAGGCCGTCTCAATTCTGGTACTGGATCACCAAAGGATTTAGAGCAACTTCAGCACGAACTTGTGACTCTTGCCAAGCGCAAAGCCGATCTTGAGGATGGCGAATTAGAGATTTTGATGAAGTACGACGGAGTCAAAGCCCGCGTCGATGAATTATTAAATGATCAAGTTGGTCTGAAAAAGTTAGAGCTCGAACTTAATATCCGCTTCGAAAATGCCAAGGCCGAGATTGATAAGAATTTAGCGGAATTGGCCGCCGCCCGAGCGACTCTGGCTCCTCGCATTGATCCGGCGCTAGTTACCCTTTATGACAAAGTCCGCAGCTCCGCATTTGGAGTCGGTGCAGCACTCTTGATTGGCAATAAGTGCGATGGTTGTCACTTGTCCATCAACGCCATTGAAATCGATCGAATCAAAGGCTTAGAAGTTGACGAGGTTATTCGCTGCGAAGAATGCCGTCGAATCTTGGTACGAATCTAAATGGCGCGCGATTTCGTGGTAACTGCCGATGGCGGTTCACGCGGTAATCCAGGGCCAGCCGCTTATGGCGCGACGGTTTCCGAAAACGGAATCGTGCTAGCCGAGTTGTATGACACCTTAGGCATCGCGTCAAATAACGTTGCTGAATATTCCGGATTAGTGGCAGGTCTGCGAAAAGCTCACGAACTCGATCCTCTTGCGACCATTCACGTGAAGATGGATTCAAAGCTTGTTGTGGAGCAGATGTCTGGGCGCTGGCAGATTAAGCACCCTGCTATGCGCGAATTGGCTAAAGAGGCTCGCTCGATCCATTCGATGGAGCTAATTACATTTCAATGGATCCCGCGTGAAGAGAATTTCCATGCGGACCGCCTCGCGAATAAAGCACTCGATGGGGACGCGGGATCTGCCGCAAAGCCCATCTTGAACTACCTGACTGAGCGTCTGGTTTCCACCGAGGTTCCGACCACTATCTGGTTTGTTCGCCACGGGGAAACTCTGCTGACTCCAACCCGTAGGTTCTCTGGAACTGGTCCAATGGATCCGCCGCTCACAGAAGTTGGAATTGGCCAGGCACAAGCTGTCGCCAAAGAGATTGCTGCCCGTAAGCCCGATGTCTTAATCGCTTCGCCACTGATGCGCACATTGATGACCGCTAAGGAGGTTTCAGATGCCAGTGGCCTTGAACCTATCTTTGATGATCTCTGGGTAGAGATGGATTTTGGAAATTGGGAAGGTCTCATACCTTCTGAAATCAAGGAGAAGTATCCGGAGGATTGGGAGGGATGGCTGACATCACTTTCACACCGGCCCGGGGGCGGAGAGTCTTACGCAGAGGTGTACTCACGTGTCGAAGCAGGCATTAATGATTTAGTAGAGCGCTATCCGGGTCAGAAGATCTGCGTTGTTACACACAATATTGTGATCCGCGCGATCGCCGCTTATGCGATGCAAGCATCGCTAGAAAGTATGTATCACGTTGATATCTTGCCGTGCAGCATCACGACCGTTGCGGTGTGGCCCTCTGATGGCTTGCGCGCACTTAAATCACTCAGCGAGCGGGCAGTAGCCAAGTAATGAGCGGGATGAAACTTCCTGGTTCCTATCAGAAGCTCTTTGCGGCTAGCGCTCTTTCTAATCTGGGTAACGGGGTTTCAGCAGTTGCATACCCATGGATCGCATCGTCAGTAACTCGTTCACCGCTTCTTCTCTCAATTATCGGTTTAATGGCGAGTATGCCGTGGTTGGTATTTAGCCTGCCCGCCGGTGTATTCATCGACAGATTCCCCCGTAGAGGCGTCATCATATTTACCGATGTGTTGCGTGGAGTTGTAACTCTGGTTGTTGCATTTTCAATCTGGGGCAATGAATCCTCAATTCACGTAGTTCGCAGCATTACTAAGTTGACTGTTATTCATACCCATATGGGTCTCTACCTCTTGCTGCTCTTTGCCACTTTCTTGTTGGGTTGCGGTGAAGTTTTAGGAGACAGTGCATCGCAGACCTTTATTCCGCTTATTGTTGAAACCGAACAACTCGAGACTGCCAATGGTCGCATGTGGACTTCCGAGTCGCTGATGCTGAACTTCATGGGTCCACCGCTAGCCTCGGTGCTCTTGGGACTTTCGGTCTTTGCTCCGCTGATGTTCGACGGCGCCAGCTTCTTCGCATCGGCAGGTCTCATTGCCTTGATTGCATCTTCGATGATCAAGAAGCAGAAGATCTCTGCAGTTAAGCCAGATTTCAAGGCAGAATTGCAAGAGGGTCTAACTTGGCTCTGGCACCATCCATTCCTGCGCCCGCTGGCATTTATCCTCGGATCAATCAACGGTCTTAGTGCACTTGGCTTCTCGGTCTTCATACTCTTTGCGCAGGAAAATTTGCACACATCGGTGCTGACATTCGGGCTGTTGAGTACAGGCGGTGCCTTCGGCGGTGCGCTGGGTGGAGTCTTGGCCGGTCGAATAATCAAACGCTTCGGGCGGGCTTTTATTCTTAAAACCGTATTGCTCGGTTCTCCGATATTCCTGGTTGCCATCGCCTTCTCGCCGGTCTGGGAATTGGTCTGGTTGATATCTGCGATTGAGATGTTCTTTGCAATCCTCTGGAACGTTGTCACCGTTTCCATGCGCCAAGAGATTATTCCGGATCAAATTTTAGGACGAGTCAATAGCGTGTATCGCTTCTTTGCCCTCGGCAGTCAGCCGATCGGTGCGATTATTGGTGGAGTTCTTGTAACGATTTCGCTCCACTTATTTTCACGGGAATTTGCTTTACGGATACCGATGTTGGTTGGGGCAATCCTTGGCTTGATAGTGGCTTACTTCGCGCTACCTCACCTCTCGCAGGCAAAGATTGATGAAGCGCGCGGTAAAGGCGATAAAGACTAAAGCCGGCCGGCTTCCCGCAATGCACTGAGAAAATTCTGCAATTCCGGAGTCTTGGGATCTTCCAAGATTTCCCGCGCCGAACCTGCTTCAACTATCTGCCCCTGGTGCAAGAACAAGACCTGATCCGCTACCCGCTTAGCAAACCCCATCTCGTGGGTGGCGATCATCATCGTCATACCCTCGCCCTTAAGTTCTGAAATCAGCGCTAAGACTTCGGCGATCAAAATCGGATCCAGCGCGCTTGTCACTTCATCTAGCAACAAGACTTTCGGCTTCGTGATGACTGCTCGCAAGATTGCAACGCGCTGCTGTTGTCCACCGCTTAAAAGATCGGGATACTGTTTAGCTTTATCGGCTAAACCAAAGCGTTCGAGCATCTGCATGGCGTTGGCTTCTGCCTCATCTTTGGCTACGCCATGTACTTTGCGCGGAGCCAGTGTGATGTTCTGCAGGACATTGAGATGTGGGAAGAGATTAAAGGATTGGAAGACCGAGCCAATTTGCGCGCGAATTTCATCGGGATTCACTTTGATTGCCGTGATGTCTTGCCCATCCAGGAGAATTTGGCCATCATCGATTCCTTCAAGAAGGTTGATGGCTCGCAACAAAGTGGACTTGCCAGAACCGCTGGCACCCACCAATACCTTGACCTCGTGTTCGGCTAGCGCAACCGAGATGTCATGCAGGACCAGGTCAGCGCCATAACTCTTGCGTAAATTCTTAACTTCCAGCATTGGAGTGGTCATATTTACCACTGCCCTTGCTGTACACGAGCTCGATCTTGTTTGCGGGTGAGCCAATCGGTAAAGCGAGTAAGTGGAATTGTGAGAGCAACGAAGAGAGCACCAGCCACTACATATGGCGTGAAGTTAAATGATTGCGCGGTTTCGATACCCGCGGATCTAATGGCATCAATAGCACCGAGAACGGAGATCAACCCCGAATCTTTCTGCAAGGAGACTAAATCGTTGAGCAAAGGAGGGGCGACCTTGCGCAGCGCCTGTGGCAGTACCACATAACTCTGGGTCTGAGATTGGGTTAGCCCAAGAGCTCGTCCTGCCATGCGCTGCGCTGGATTAACCGCTTCGATTCCGGCTCTAATAACTTCGGCGACATAAGCGGAGTAGGTCAGCACTAATGATGTTGTGCCGAGTACAACTGCGGAGTTAGTTATCCAAGAAATCTGTAACCCTGGTACTCCCAGGCCAACGAGAAACAGTACGAGAAGAAGTGGCAAACCGCGGAATATGTCGGTGTAAATAGTCGCCATCAGCCGTATCGGATAGAGGATGGGCGAATGAGATGTTCGCGCCAACGCTATTAACAATCCGAGGATCAAGACGAAGATTTCGGCAATGACCATAACGCGCAGATTGAGCCAGAGCCCAGATAGGACATGTGGGAATGCAGAGACCGCATAATGCCAACTGAAAAATGATTGTCTAACGAGTTTGAATCCCGGTGCACCGGTTACAACAATCACTAGAACGCTGGCGATGGCGATGGTACTTATAAGCGCAACAAGTGTTGATTGACGAGAGACCCGACGCCTAGCAGCTTCACGCTGCAAGCGCAGCGGGGAAGGTTGGTAGGTCATCGGGTCTCCGTTTACAAGTAGGGGATTAAACTACTTGAGGACAGGTGCTCCAGCCGTATTTGAGAGCCACTTCGCGGCAAGTGCCTTGAGTGTTCCGTTAGCGCGCAGTGCGTCAACAGCGGCAGAAACCGACTTAGTTAATGCGCTTCCCTTGGTGAGAACCAGACCGAATTGGTCGCTTCCCGCTTTAGGGGCGAATTGACCGACGATCAGGCCATCTTTAAGTGAAGCTGCTGCAACATAGAAAGCAGTTGGCAAGTCGAGGACAAGTCCATCGATCTGACCATTGATAAGGGCTTGTGTTGCAATGTCGTTGGTATCAAAGACAGCGGGCTTAGCTTTTGGCTTGATGACACCGGTGATCGTTGCGTAGGAGGTACTTCCGACAGATGCGCCGAGTTTGGCATTGGCCAAATCTGCGATGCTCTTCGCCTTTGCAATCTTCGACTTGCTAGTCGTGACCAACGCTTGGGCAACGTCGTAGTAGCCGGTTGAGAAGTCAACGGCCTTTGCACGCTCTGGTGTAATTGAAACTTCATTGATATCAAAATCAAATTTCTTCTTGCCAGGTTGAATAACGGTATTGAATGGCGCCTTTACCCACTTCACCTTTGATGCTGGGTAGCCCAGTTGCTTCGCCACCGCGAAGGCCACCGCTGATTCAAAACCTTTGCCATTTGTTGGCTTGTTGCTGTCGAACCATGGTGAGTAAGCAGGATCATCGGTTCCGATGGTTAAAAATCCCTTTGTCAGTGTTGGCAGGGAAGGGGCTGCTGCGTTCGAAGCAGTCGCCGTGAATCCGAGGGAGATTGATCCAACGAGTGCAGCGACGGTTACTGCGATACCTAGTTTCTTCTTCATATGTAACACCTTTCGGGCAGAGTCGAACTCTGCAAAATACGGGGCGTAGTGCCCGCGCTTGCCAGACTTTCCGGCCTGGTCCTCACCCGGAGCACCCCACCGCGGAGGAGGGTTGCTGATCGACGAGCCGGGGCTATATGTCGATGCTCTTGACCGAGTCAAACACTAGCAAAGAGGTTTTGGAAGGAGAAATTGCAAGGAATTTGCAGACTAGTTGGCCTGGCTCACCGTCGACATGTTGAAATCATCGAAGATGACATCTGGAGTGGCGGTTCGACCCAAATCTTCGAATTCGCGCGTGGCAGTTACCTTGGTGGCTCCAGCCGATGCAATTCTGCCGAGCAAATCGACGGGCGATTCGTTCCAGCGGAAGTTGTTTACTGCGCCAATGACTTCGCCATCTTTAATTTCATAGACGCCATCTCGGGTAAGACCGGTCAGCAAGCTCGTAACGGGATCGACCATGCGGATGTACCAGAGCGTCGTCAGGAGTAGCCCACTCTTAACCTTGGCGATCTGTGCATTTAAATCCCCGGCGCCGCCAGGTATATCCATGATGACATTGTCACCGCCAGAGCCATAAGGAATTCCAGTGGCCTTCTCGACCGAACGAGTAGAGACAAGTCCGTGCAATTTCCCGTCCTTAATGAACTCCCACTTCTCTTGTGGCAAACCATTGTCAAAGACTGAACTAAAAGGTCCACTGCTCGTTGCTACATTGAAAGGTGAACTTTCCAATCCTTTGTAGGTCGGGTCGCTGTAAATATTGAGAGGCAAATTAGCGAAAACTTCTCCGATGCGCGTCTTACCTGCTTCGCCCTTCTTGGAATATACCGATCGACCTTCGGCGGCATCACGCGCTGGTGAAGTCCACAATAAGTATGCAAGCAGGTCAGCAACTGACCCAGCAGGAAGTACGGTCTGGTAGCGGCCAGCAGCCTTGGCTGCGCTGCGTGACTGCCATTCCAAGCGTTGGCGAATTCCAGCATCTACTCCTGCAAGATCGACATCGCTAAAGTCACGAGTGGCGCGACCTTCCCAGGTGGAACGGCTGCGGTTGTGAGATTTGCCGGTCATCTCTAAACGTCCTGCGGGTTGATCGTGGCGCAGGCGAAGTCCGCCTTTGGATCCGACCCAGGTGGTCTGGTGCGTATGTTCTGCATAGCCAAAGAGTTCGATGGAATCAGTCTTGGATTTCTTAAAGAAATCTCCCAATTGCGGGGCAAATGCAGAAAAGATATCGGGCCCTGTGGCGTTATGCGCACCTTTCCAGTCACCCACGGTCTTGTCGCGGAGCAATGGCGCTTGGTCTTCTGCCTTTCCGGCAGCGCGTGCAACGAGTCCTGCCTCTTTGGCGATACCAGCGATCTCATCAAGCCCCACACTGGTCTTTGTGATCGATCCAGTCGCTATTCCACCATCAACGGCGACGAAGGCAACCACAGTGACGGTTTGCTCTGCGATTACGCCATTGGTCGTTAGAGTGCTGCTCGCCCAACGCAAGTTTGCTTGCGTCTTAGCTTCAACGATGACGATGCAATCCTCGTAATCGGCAGCTGCGGTGATTCTTTCAATGAGTTCTTGTGGCGCGATCATTTTCCAGCCTCCGCAACGGTGTTAAGGACATTTACTTTGTCGAAGACCGCCGCTGGGCAACCATGACTTACTGCAGCAATCTGGCCAGGCTGTGCCTTGCCGCAATTGAAAGCCCCACCCAATACATAGGTGGATGGACCTCCAACCGTCTTCATCGATCTCCAAAAATCAGTGGTTGTTGCTTGATAGGCAACATCTTTCACTTGACCAACAATCTCTCCATTCTTAATACGATGGAATTGCTGACCGGTGAATTGGAAGTTATATCGCTGCATATCGATCGACCAAGAGTTATCACCCTTAATCAGAATCCCATCTTCAACGCCAGCGACCAGGCCAGCAAAATCAGGTCCCGTTGGATTTGGTTGTAGCGAAACGTTAGGCATCCGCTGAATGGGGACGTGGCTCGGTGAATCCGCGAAGGCGCAACCGTTGCTTCGTTCACGACCTGCGCGCGATGCAATGCGGCGATCTAATTGATATCCGACAAGCAACCCATCTTTAATGATGTCCCAACGCTGCGCTTCTACGCCCTCATCGTCATAACCAACGGTACTTAAACCGTGTGGAGTCACGCGATCGCCGGTGATATTCATAAGCGAAGAGCCATATTGCAACTTATTTAAGTTATCGACAGTGGCGAAGGATGTTCCCGCATAGTTTGCTTCGTAACCAAGTGCGCGGTCCAATTCAGTGGCATGGCCAATAGATTCGTGAATCGTCAACCAGAGATTGCTGGGATGAATCAGCAAGTCATATTTACCGGCAACGATCGATGGCGCTGCAACTTTTTCGGCGAGCAAAGTTGGGAGCTCTGAGATTTCGGCATCCCAGTTCCACGCGGTGTTACCCATCCATTCCCAGCCAAAGCCGGCCGGCTGCGCCAAGGTGCGAATAGATTCAAAACCATTTTCACCAACGTTGAATGCTTCGATATGAGTTTGAATCCGCACGCGCTGTTGTGTCGTCGAAGTTCCATATGAATCGGCATAATGCTTCTGCTCTTTGACGAACATCGAAGCGGCCGAAGCGAAGTTCACGGCAGTTGATTTCAATAGAGATCCATTGAGTTCTGCCAGGCGTGCAATCTTTTCGGCGCCAGGAACATCAAAGGGGTCAATCTCGTATTCGCTCACCCACGTCTTACCCGCGTACACAGGTTCTGGTGCAAGTGCGATCTCTTCGGTTGAAAGGGGACCGCTGGTCTTTGCCATGGCGACGGCTACCTTTGCCAATTCCCTCGCCTTGTCGGCGCTGATCTCTGGAGCAGATGCGAAGCCCCAAGCACCGTTGACGATGACTCGGACTCCTATTCCAGAGACACTGCCATCGATCTGAGTTTCGGGGGTGGTGTCGCGCAATTGCAGGATTCCCGTTCGCACGCGCTCTACTCGAATATCGACGTGGGAAGCGCCGAGGGAGAGTCCGGTCTGGATGGCGGCATCGGAGACTGCGGTGAGTGGAAGGGCTAAAAAGTCAGGGTCAACCTGGCGAGATTGGGTGAGGGACATGGATGCAGTTTGCTGGATGGGACAGGTATTCTCAACACATGAGCAATGAGGCCCAGTCCAAGCGAATTTTGCATGCCGCCACCGGAAGTCAGATGAGCGCGAAAGGTTGGGGCCAAGAGGCCGCGATCCGCATGCTTCACAACAATTTGGACCCGGCGGTGGCCGAGCACCCCGAGAAGCTGGTGGTCTACGGCGGTACCGGCAAGGCGGCCCGTGACTGGCCATCCTTCGATGCCATCGTGCGCCAACTGACAAAACTTAAAGATGATGAGACCTTGCTCGTCCAATCTGGAAAGCCGGTCGGAGTTTTTCAAACCCACGAATGGGCACCCCGAGTTCTGATCGCAAATTCCAATCTCGTTGGGGATTGGGCCAACTGGCCGGAATTTCGTCGCCTGGAACATATGGGATTGACGATGTACGGACAGATGACCGCGGGATCATGGATTTATATCGGCACTCAAGGAATTTTGCAGGGCACCTATGAAACTTTTGCCGCGATCGCACGCAAGCGCTACGGCGGAACTCTGCAGCACACTCTGACTCTGACCGGTGGCTGCGGGGGAATGGGTGGCGCGCAACCTTTGGCTGTGACCATGAACGGCGGCGTCTGTCTGATCATTGATATCGACAGGACTCGCTTAGAGAAGCGCATTGAATCGCGATACCTCGATGAAATCTCTGACAATTTAGCTGATGCGGTCGAAAGGGTTCTGAAAGCAAAGGCTGAGGGGCGACCACTCTCTGTTGGGCTTGTCGGTAATACCGCCATATTGGTTCCGCAACTCCTGACGATGGATGTTCCAATCGATATTGTCACAGATCAAACCTCTGCGCACGATCCACTCGCATACATTCCTATTGGCGTTGATTTCCATGATGCCGCGATGCTTGCCAAAGATAACCCAGAAGATTTCACCTTGCGCGCTCGCGAATCGATGGCGAAACATGTTGAGGCGATGGTTGGTTTCATGGATAAAGGCGCCGAAGTATTTGATTATGGAAACTCGATCCGCGACGAAGCGCGTCAGGGTGGTTATAGCCGCGCCTTCGCCTTCCCAGGATTTGTCCCTGCCTATATTCGTCCGCTCTTCTGCGAAGGTAAAGGACCATTCCGCTGGGTCGCACTTTCTGGGGATCCAAATGATATTTACCGCACCGACAAAGCGATTCTCGATCTCTTTCCCGAGAACGAAGGCTTGCATCGTTGGATCACGATGGCGCAGGAGAAGGTTGCCTTCCAAGGTCTACCTGCTCGCATCTGCTGGTTGGGTTATGGCGAGAGAGATAAAGCGGGGCTGGCTTTCAACGACCTGGTAGCACGCGGGGAAGTGTCCGCTCCTATCGTTATTGGTCGCGATCATCTGGACTGCGGTTCGGTGGCATCTCCCTATCGCGAGACTGAAGCGATGATGGATGGCTCTGATGCGATTGCCGACTGGCCACTTCTCAATGCAATGGTAAATATTTCCTCCGGCGCCTCATGGGTATCAATTCACCATGGCGGCGGAGTGGGGATCGGTCGTTCGATACACGCTGGTCAGGTCTCTGTCGCAGATGGAACCAAGTTGGCGGCCCAGAAGTTGGCGCGCGTTCTGACCAATGATCCTGGCATGGGGGTAATACGCCATGCTGATGCTGGTTATGAAGGCGCATTAAGTACTGCGCGTGAGAAGCATGTTCATATCCCAATGTTGGATACCGAATAAATAATGTCGCACACTCTGATCGACAATATCGGCCTACTTGTCACCAATGATCCATCCTTCGATGGTTCGCCGTTGGGATTGATAGAGAACGCTGCCATTGTCATCGAATCTGGTGCGGTCACATGGGTAGGACGGAGCGGCGAGTTTTCACGAGGCGATGTAGACAACTCCGTTGATGCATTAGGACGATGCATCATCCCCGGCTTTGTGGATAGCCACACTCACATGATCTTCGCCGGTGATCGTGGCGCCGAATTTCGCGCCCGCATGCAAGGTGAGAGTTATTCCGCAGGTGGCATCAAGCGGACTGTGGAAATGACACGTGCTGCAAGTAACGATGATTTACTTACAAATGCGCGCCGCTTATTTTCCGAAGCGATGTCATCAGGTACAACAACCATGGAGTGCAAATCTGGTTATGGGTTAACTGTGGAAGATGAAGCGCGCTCACTCGCTGTCGCCCGTCAGTTGACCGAAGAGACGACCTTTTTAGGTGCGCACGTAATCCCCAATGAGTTTGTAAATTCGCCAGAAGACTATGTTGATTTAGTCTGCGGTCAGATGCTCGATGCTGTACTTCCTCATGCTAAATGGATCGATGTCTTTTGCGATAAAGGCGCATTCAACGTTGACCAGGCGCGCAGAATTCTTACCGCTGGAATGACCAAGGGCCTACAAGCTCGGTTGCATGCAAACCAATTGGAGCACGGTGGCGGAGTTCAACTGGGCGTTGAACTAGGCGTCGCATCCGTCGATCATGTCAGTCACCTATCTGATGCCGACATTGCGGCACTAGCAAAATCCACAACCGTCGCAACGCTGCTGCCAGGTGCCGAATTTTCTACTCGCTCTACCTACCCCGATGCCCGCCGCTTATTTGAAGCAGGGGTCACCGTGGCGCTGGCATCTGATTGCAATCCAGGCAGCTCTTACACATCAAATATGCCCTTTGTTATGGCGGTTGCGGTAAGGGATATGCACTTTTCACCGGAGCAGGCGCTCTGGTCGGCGACCAAAGGTGGCGCGTTAGCGCTACGTCGAACTGATGTTGGTCACCTAGCCCTGGGTGCAAAAGCTGACTTTTCAATACTCAAAACAGATTCCTATATTCACCTGACCTATCGGCCGGGTGTCCCATTAATAGATGAGGTATGGCGCCATGGTTCACGGATCCACTAAGACGGTTTCTCTGGGAGTAAGTGGTGTCACCTTCGCCGATGTCATCGATGTTGCCCGTCACCAGGCCAAAGTTGTTATTACGCCCGAAGCGCTAGCCGCGATCGCAAAGACTCGTAAGTACATCGAAGAGTATGCCGCCGGGGGAGTTCCGGTTTATGGAGTATCAACCGGGTTCGGTGCACTGGCAAATCGCCACATCGATGTTAAAGATCGCACCCAATTACAAAAATCTTTAATCAGATCACATGCTGCTGGTGTTGGTCCAGCGGTCGAGGACGAAGTAGTCCGAGCGCTGATGTTCCTTCGCCTACGCACAATGACCTCCGGACGCACGGGAGTCCGTATTGAACTCGCGCAAATCTATGCTGATTTCTTGAATGCGGGGATCACTCCAGTCGTTCCGGAATTTGGGTCCCTTGGCTGTAGTGGCGACCTAGCGCCCCTTTCGCATTGTGCCTTGGCAATGATGGGGGAGGGTCGCGTCCGAGATGCATCCGGCACAGAGATGGATTCACTCGATGCGATGAAGTCTGCTGGGATTACTCCCATCGAATTAGAAGCCAAAGAGGGCTTAGCTCTTATCAATGGCACCGATGGAATGCTGGGTATGTTGATCATGGCTTGCGCCGATCTTTACCAACTCTGCACCGTTGCCGATATCACTGCCGCAATGAGTATTGAGGGACTTCTTGGTACCGACCGAGTCTTCGCCCCCGATCTCCACCTGCCATTGCGCCCGCAGTTAGGACAAGCGGTCAGCGCCGGAAATATTTATGGGATGCTCCGCAATTCGGGAATCGTCGCTTCTCACCTAGAAAATGATTCGCGGGTCCAAGATGCCTATTCATTGCGTTGTGCCCCTCAAGTAGCCGGCGCAGTTCGCGATACCGTTGATTACGCTTCCACCATCGCAGCCCGCGAATTGCAGAGTTCTATCGATAATCCAGTTGTGCTTCCCGATGGACGCGTGGAATCCAATGGTAATTTCCACGGAGCTCCTGTCGCCTACGTCTTAGATTTCCTCGCCATCGCAGCAACCGACCTGGGCTCGATCTCGGAACGCCGTACAGATCGCATGCTTGACCAACATCGCTCTGCTGGATTACCTCCCTTTCTTGCCAATGATCCAGGAGTCGATTCGGGCTTGATGATCGCGCAATACACGCAAGCCGCTTTGGTGAGCGAGAACAAGCGCCTAGCAACACCTGCCAGCGTAGATTCGATTCCAAGTTCGGGAATGCAAGAAGATCACGTTTCGATGGGATGGAGCGCAGCTCGCAAATTGCGCAAAGTTGTCGAAAATCTCTCACGCATCTTGGCGATCGAACTTGTAACAGCAGCCCGCGCCATTGAATTTCGCAAAGAATTTGCTCCAGCACTTGCCACCGCAAACGTCATTAAGGAATTGCGTACCGTAGTCGGCGGGATTGGACCAGATCGATTCTTATCACCAGAACTAGAAGCAGCGGTTACCTTGGTTCAATCCGGAAAAGTTGTAGCAGCAGCTAAAGAAGTTATGAGCGCGCTTCAGTAATTTGTGCGCGAAGCAACTCCGCAAGCGGCTTCCAGCACAAGCAGCGCTGCAAGCCTGATGGTTCTTTGATCGGGAGTATCGAGCGTTGCGTCAATTTCAGTAATGTCGATCGCCCGCACGCGCGCATCGGCTCCTGCTAAGAATGCCGCTTCGCGCAATTCATCGGCGCTAATTCCTCCAGGCACAGATGCTGGGCAGGCTGGTGCAACTGAACGATCACAGACATCCACATCGAGATCGACATAAATTTCATGATCGCCTCTACCGGCAACTTCAAAGGCCTCTGCCATGACATCATCCATTGGACGATCGCGCAGGGCATCACGCGCAATTACGTGAATTCCATTGTCCATGGCACGCATTGCGTACTCTCGACTATTAGCAAAATCCGAGATACCAATTTGCACGACATTCTTTCCAAAGAGCCCCGATTGAATCAAGCGCCAGACCGGCGAACCATTGGAAGCGCCATCCCGTAAATCATGATGCGCATCTAGGGTAATTAATCCAACCTTGGATAAATCAGGCCACATGCCTGCAGCAACAGAGTAGGTAATTGAATTATCGCCACCCATTGCAATGAGGAGGTTGTGGTTTTCGCGAACATTAGCGACAGCTAAAGCCACTCTCTGCTCGCCTTCAGAGTGATCTGGTGCAGATACATCTCCAAGATCAGTTAGCGAAATATCTCGCAGGTCTATGCCACGGGATGCTGAATACGTTGAATAGCGCGCCAGCGCTGCGCGAATGGCTGCGGGAGTCTTATCCGCGCCAGTGGGGGACAAGGAAGTTTCGTGGGCTAGTACGCCCAACAATGCGACGTCGGAACTGGCTTTTTCTTCAGAAAAGAGCGTATTAGCCCGTGTCCACTTGTCATCGTGTGACAATCCGTAACTTTCCATGCTGACCATCGTATCTGTATCCTTTGCTCACGAAGAGTCGTCTGGGTCACCGCGTTGCGTAAGCACCGAGGAAAGTCCGGACTTCACAGAGCAAAGTGGTGGGTAACGCCCACCCGGGGTAACCCGCGGGACAGTGCCACAGAAAAGAACCGCCACTCGCAAGAGCGGTAAGGGTGAAAAGGCGGTGTAAGAGACCACCGCATTGATGGTGACATCAATGGCAAGGCAAACCCCACTTGGAGCAAGACCAAAACGATGGCGTTTAAGAGCTGCTCGCTCAAGTCATCAGGTAGGTCGCTTGACCGCGTGAGTAATTGCGCGGCTAGATGGATGGTGATCCACTCGCGAAAGCGATGGACAGGATCCGGCTTATAGGGCGACTCTTCTTTTTAATCAATGCTCACGATATCTGGATGCAACTCTCGCATGTTTGCGTAAGACCAACGGCCCAAAGCCTCAAGAACTTTGCGAAGTTCCTTTCCGCTCTTAGTAAGTTGAAATGCATTATTTCGAGCACTTCGATCGGCATCTACTCTTTCAATAATTCCTAACGCCGTGAGTAATTTCAGACGGTCGGCAAGAATATTTGTAGAAATCCCCTCGGGCGATTCCGAGAACTCAGAATACGTGCGAGTTCCATGGGAAATCAGATCTCGCACGATGAGTAGAGACCACTTGTCTCCAAGGATGTCTAGCCCAGAGCTAATGGGACATTCAGAGCGCCA
>JBAXVT010000022.1:0-20436 GCA_037128715.1 Actinomycetes bacterium | reverse complement strand
TATTGGAAGCAGCACTTGGTCCAGTCACGGTCCATGTTGGCGCTGCCGTTGGAGCCAGGGAACCGGTGCGTCCTGTGATGGTGGCGGTATAGGTAATGATCTGGCCGGAGACAATCGTGGATTGAACACCAGTAACGGCAAGAGTTGGAGTTACTAGTGCAACATTGATGGTTGCAGTCGCTGATGTGACCGGGTTGTAATTGGCATCCCCAGGGAAGGTGGCGGTGGCGAGGTAGTTGCCGGCAGTTCCGGTTGGAATGGTGCAGGAGTAGGTGGTCCTAGTTAGCGGAATATTTTGAACGACCGTTGGCAAAGAACAGGTTACGGCTCCGCCGCTAGGTCCGGTGATAACCCAAGACATGGAACCGGCTGGAGTGAGCCCTGAGGAGCCAGTGACGACAACTGAGAGTGTGGTGGTGCCACCGAGTGAAGTCGCGGTATTAGAAATTGCCCCAATAGTTGGAGTGAGAGTAGCGATACCCACCGTGACGGTGTTCGAAGAGAGTGCTGTGTAGTTCACATCTCCTGGATAGTTATAGGTAGCAACATAGCTGCCATAACTGACCGCGTTAATGGTGCAGGTATAGGTAGTTACAGCGTTGACGCTGGTAGCAGCAGGAGTTGTGGTGCAGGCAGCGATGCCAGCAGTTCCACTAATGCTCCAGTTAGCAGCCGCGTTGGCATTGCTCGGAGCGCTTGCTCCGGCAGTTCCAGTAACTGTTGCGGTAAAGGTGATGGTCGAAGGGACGGATCCGCCGCCGCTAGAAGTAAGTGCAACTGTTGGAGCAACCTTGGCAATAATTACAGTCAAAGGAGAGGTGGCGGCAAGAGCGATGTAATTTGTATCTCCGGAGTAGGTGGCAGTGGCGATATATGTGCCGGCAGGAATTGCAGGGATGGTGCAACTAAAGAGAACTTTCTCTGCGCTCGATCCAGCATTTGGTCCTAGAGCACCAAGAGGAGAGCAGGTTGATGTCGCTCCATTAATTGTCCAGAGCACAGATCCACCAGGAGCAGTTGCTCCAACAATTCCGCTCACTGTTGCGGTGAAAGTAATCGTTCCGCCGAAAACAGGTGTGGCCGGAGTGGAGGCCACAGTGATCGTTGGAGTCGCTTTAGTTACCAGCACGGTGACGGCGGAAGAAGGAGCGAGCGAAGAATAAGTGCTATCTCCGTTATACGTTGCAGTGGCGATATAACTACCGACACTTGGCGTTGCCACCTGGCAGGTAAAGGTCGCCGTTAGTCCAGAAGGAATTGGGCCGGTCGTAGCAGAGCAGGTACTCGCAACCCCACCACTTATCGTCCAGGTCAGCGTTCCACCAGGAGCAGGATTACCAGTTACTCCAGTAACGATTGCTGTGTAAGTAATTGGAAGACCAACGGTTGTGGTCGTTAATGGAGAGGAGACCACGCTAATCGTCGGTGTCTGGCTGGCAAGATTGATAGGCAGAACCGCAGATGTTGCAGTCAAGTAATTAGCATCAGCCGCAATTGTTGAAGTGATGTGGTACGTGTTGTTGATACTTGGCGTGAACGTACAGGTATAGGTCGAAACGTTGGATGAAACCGGTGTAAATAACGTTGTCGCGCAACTATTGGAAACCACATGGGAAAGAGGATCCGTGATGATCCAACTTACTTGACCGGTGGATTGCACAGCGCCGGCGATTCCGGTCACAGTTGTGGTCAAAGTGATTGGTTGACCCAAAGTTGGATTTGATGAGGCTGCTAGCGTGATGATTGGAGCCTGCGCTGACAATGTGGCCGTGAGGGAGCTGCTGGTTGCAGCGAGATAGTTGCTATCCGCGGCGAGGCTCGCAAGAACTACATACGTACCCACATGCGGCGTTAAGACTGTGCAGGTGTAAGTCGTAACAACTCCGACCGATACTCCAGGGGTTGTTGCATTGCAGTTTGTCACTCCTGCAGTTCCAGAAACTGTGAATGTCATCAGGCCAGCAGGTGCGACAGCGTTTGTTGTTCCGATCACCGTTGCGGTGAAGATCACGGAACCACCGAGGGTCAGGGTGCTAGGCGCTGAGGAGAGAACCACTGAAGGAGTGGCTGCGGCGACTGTGGTTGTTGTTGCGGAGGAGACCACGCCAACTGCGTTGTAATCACTGTCTCCCGGGAAGATATATGTCGCTCCGTACGTTCCTGCCTTCGATGCAACGACAGAGCAGGTATACGTTGAAACATTGCTTACTTTGGTAGGTCCTGTGACTGACGCGCAGGTTGTAATTCCTGAGACCCCTGTGACTCCCCAGGTACCGGTTGCCGACGGAGCAACTGAGTTAGCAGCGCCAGTAACCGTCGCGGTAAAGGTAATCGTCGTTCCGAGGTTTGCATTTGCCGCGCCTGCCGCGACTGTGACTGTCGGAGTGGCTTTGGCGACGCTGGTTGTGAATCCTGATGTCGGTGCAGTTGCAGAGTAATTAATATCGCCGTTATAAGTGAAGACTGGGACATAGGTGCCGGCAGATGAGGCGATGACTGAACAGGTATAGAGAACGGTTGATACTGGAGTTGAAACTATCGGCCCGGTCGTGGAAGAACAGGTAATGCCGCTAACTCCAACGATTGACCAAGATCCGGTACCCGTTGGTGCCGCTCCACCTACAGAGCCCGCAACAGTGGCGGTGAAAGTAAATGTAGATCCAAGAGAAACGCTCGATGCCGAGGTGGTGACCGTAACAAGCGGCGTCACTTGAGTGATCACGATTTGGAATAATGTAGATGGGCCTGCTGATGTGTAGTTGCTATCAGAGTTGACGCTTACCGTGGCTGTGTAAGTGCCGGCTAGCGCCGCAGGAACGATGCAGGTGTAAATGGAATTCACGCCATTGGTGACAGGTCCAGTTGTGCCGCCAGTACAACTATTGCTTGCAGCACTAGGGCCAGTCACTGACCAGGTTGGTGCACCTGTCGGTGCAAATGAACCAGCTTTACCGGTGACGGTAGCTGTGTAGGTAATGATCTGACCAGAGACAATAAAGGATTGAACGCCTGCGACACTTAAGGTCGGAGTTGCTTGAGCAACATTGATCGTCGCTGTAGCCGAACTTACAGGGTTGAAGTTTGCATCACCTGGGAAGGTAGCGGTCGCAAGGTAATCGCCCGCTGCTGAGGTTGGGATGGTGCAAGAGTATGTGGTCTGCAGCGTAGGAATATTTTGCGAAACGACCGGCGAGGAGCATGAAACTGGCGCCGCGTTTGGACCGGTGACTAACCAGGTCATAGCCCCACCCGGTGTTAGCCCCGAAGATCCCGTCACGACTACCGAGAGAGTAGTTGTGCCACCAAGCGTTGTGGCGGTGTTGGTTATGGCTCCGATGGTTGGAGTGAGAGTTGAAACACCCATCGTGACGGTATTTGAAACAGATGCTGTGTAGTTGATATCACCGAGATAATGTGCGGTGACGATATAGCTACCGTATTTGGTTGCAGTAACCGTACATACATATGTAGTAACGGAACCTACTGTTGTTGAAGGCGGCGTCGTTGCGCAAAGCGTTGCGGTTCCAGTTCCACTTACAGTCCACGTGACGCCGCCATTGAGATTACTTGGTGCGGTTGCTCCCAAAGTTCCGGTGACGGTCGCAGTGAAGGTAAGAGTGACGGGAAGATTTCCGCTACCGCTTCCGACCAAAACAACTGTTGGAGTTACCTGAGCTACAACGACGCTCACCGGCGCAGTTGGGGCAAGAGCGGTGTAGTTAGCGTCCCCTGAATAAGTGGCAGTTGCGGTGTAAGTGCCGGCAGGCGAGGCAGGAATCGTGCAGGTAAAAATAACCTTTTCGGAACTGGTTCCGGCAAGTGGACCTAATGGACCCAGCGGCGAACAGGTGGAAGTTGCACCGTTGATCGTCCAAGTTACGGAACCACCTGGAGCAGTCGCTCCGACGATTCCACTCACAGTTGCCGTGAAGGTAATTGTGCTGCCAAATACTGGGGTTGCAGGAGAGGTAGTTATAGCGATCGTAGGAGTTGCTTTCCCGACAACAACCGAGAGCGGTGAAGTTATTGGGAGCGGAGCGAAGTTTCCATCACCTTGATACTTTGCTGTAACGGTATATGTGCCTGCTATTGGGGTTGCAATCTGACAGGTATAAAGCGAGGAAGTAGAGCCGGTAACCGCACCGATGGTAGAGCTACAACTTGTAGCAGCACCGGTTACACCCCAGACGAGAACACCTGTTGGAGCTGGCAATAACGCAGTACCAGAGACTAGGGCTGTAAATGTAAGCGTCTGCCCAACAGTTGGGCTCGAAGGAGTATTGCTTACGAAAATTGTCGCGCTGGTCAGTCCCAGGTTGATTACTAAAGGCAACGAGGTAACGGGACCGTAATTGGTGTCACCCAAAATAGTTGAAGTGACGTGATAAACCCCAGGATTGACGGTAACGAAGGTGCAATCGATAGTCGTAACGTTCGAGACCGTTGATCGCGTTCCTGATGGCGTACAAGTCACCGATTGGTTATTTGGATCTGTGATCGCCCAGGAGACTGCTCCAGTTGGTTGCACCGCGCTAACCACGCCGACGATGGTTGATGTCAGGGTAGTAGTTCCACCAGGGGTTGGATTTGCAGAGTTGGTTACAGAAATTGTTGGAGTCTGGCGAAGGAGCGTTGCGGTAAATGCGCTACTCGAAACAACTGAGTAGTTTGCATCCGCGGCATAGTTGGCAAGTGCCACGTATGTGCCAGCGGCGAGAGTTTGCACCGTACAGGTGTAGGTGGTGACATTTCCTAAGAAGGTAGGGATTATCGTGTTGACACACGAATTAGCGCCGCCAGTACCTGAGATTGCAAAGGTAACAACTCCAGTTGGAGCGACCGCGTTTGTGGCTCCAGTTACGGTCGCAGTAAATGTGATGGCGCCACCAAGGGTCAGTGTCGCAGGCGATTCACTGATCGCAATAGTCGGAACAGCCGCAGAAACCAAGGTCCCTGTTGGCGAAGTTACTGTTGCGACGGAGAAGAATGCGGTATCACCAGGGAAGGTAAATGAAGCCTTATAAGTACCGGTAACTGTCGCGATCACGGAACACGTATATGTAGATACATTTAAAACTGGTGACGGACCTGTGGTAGATGTACACGATGCAACGCCGGGAACATTTGAGATTGACCAGGTGCCGAGCCCGCTAGGCGCTATCGCCCCGACCGGTCCGGTAACAGTTGCTGTGAAAGTGACAGTTGAGCCGAGAGCAGCCGATGGCGCATCTGCACTTACAGCTACAGCTGGAGCGGATTTGCCAACAGAGGTCGTCGCTCCAGATGTTGGAGAGGTCGCGAAATAGTTACTGTCACCGTTGAAGGTGAAGACCGGAATGAAAACGCCAGAAGTCGTAGCCACAACTACGCAGGTATATACACCAATATTGCTTGCGCCTGTTGGACCAGTCGTAGTCGTGCAACCAATTCCAGTAACGCCCGCAAGGGACCACCCGGCAGTTCCGGTAAATGCTGGACCATTCGTTGGGCCAGTGAGAGTCGCCGTGAATGTAAACGAATCGCCTAGATTTGCGGTGGTTGAACTAGCCGTCACCAATACCGTTGGCGCATACTTATTGACTGTTGTTGTCGTTGAAGATGCGGTCGAAGCAACGGCGTTATATGTCGTGTCCGCGGCGAAACTAAAGGTTGCGCCATAACTTCCAGCCTTTGTGGCGTAGAAACTGCACGTATACGTCGCATTATTGATGCCGGCAGTTGGGCCGGTCACTGCAGTACATATCGCACCAGTTACTCCGGTGCCCGTAATTGCCCAGTTTGCGATTCCGGCGCTAGATGAAGGTGTTACTGCATTTGCAGTTCCACTCACAACTGCGGTGAAGGTTATGAGATCGGCGAGGTTCGCAGTTGTTTGATTGGCGGTTACTGAAATTGCGGGAGTAACTTTTGCCACCGAAGTGTTCTGCGTTGCTGCAACCGTTCCAGGACCGTAGTTAGGGTCACCACCATAGGTGAATGTCGCGAGGTAAGTGCCTGCTTGCGAAGCAACGACGTTACAAGAATAAGTTATGTAAGTCGGAAAGGCGCTTGGGGAGTTAGGTACGCAGGAAATAGCACCTGGGACACCACTCAAGGAGATACTCCATGTTCCCGTACCAGTCGTAGATGGAGTTGCTCCATTTGATACCGGCGAAACAGTTGCGGTAACCACAAAAGTAGAACCCAGCGCGGCAGTGGCTGCGCTTGGCGCAACTGAAATTGTCGGTGCAGCGAGGCCAATGACTATTGGACCCGTAGAAGCAACCGGGCCAATCGTTAGGTAGTTTGCATCTGCGTTAAATGTAAAAGCTGCGCTGTAACTTCCGGATACTGATGGCGTTGAGGTACAGGTATATGTTGAAACGTTAGCAACCGAAGTCGATGGTCCGGCTGAGACGCAGGTTGGAGGAACGGCGACCCCAGAGATTACCCACGAGCCAGTTCCAGTTGGAGCTACCGCATTAGCAGTGGGACCACTGACTGTTGCGATAAACGTCATCGGGTTACCAATACCGCTGGATGTGGATGGCGTGACTACAACTGTCGGCTGAACCGCTGCGACTACTTGGGATAATGTGGATCCGCCCGATGTTGTAACGGTGATGTAGTTCAGATCCCCTGGATAGGTGAAGTTTATTAAGTATGTGCCCACCTTCGGGGTCGTTAAAGTACAGGTATAGGTAGCGATATTTGCAGTGCCGCCTACAACTGGTCCGGTCGATGGAACGCAGGTAATTCCCGTGACTCCAGTTACCGCCCATGTCCCAGTTCCGGAGGGAGTTGCTCCACCTACTGGTCCGGTAACTGTGGCGGTGATTGTGACGGTAGATCCGAGAGTTGGGGCCGCGCTGGAGCTCAAAGCAACTGTTGGAGTTGACTTGGAAACGATAGTTTGATTTGGATCGGCGGTAGCAACCACGTTGTTGTAGTTGGCATCGCCCGGGTAGGTGAATGTAGCGATGTAGGCACCGGAAACCGTTGCTGGGGTTACGGTACAGGTATAGGTCGCTTTGCTAGCAGCGTTAGAAACAACACCCGAAGTGCCCGTGGGTCCGACGAGTACACAACTTGAAACACTTCCACCAGCTCCGCTCAGAGTCCAGGTCGGAACACCGGTTGGTGTTGGGAATGGGCCTTGTGGGAGCGTGCCGGTGACTACCGCTGTAAATATGAGATTAGTTCCGGGAACGGCCGTGGTCGGATTAGTCGCGGTGAATGTGACAGTCGGTGTGTTTTTAACCACGGTCACCGAATTAGAAGAGGAAGTTAATGCGACGGCGTTGTAATTGTTGTCCGTGGCAAAGCCAAAGTTAACCCCGTAAGTACCAGGGTTCGAAGTCGTCAAAGTACACGTGTATGTATAAGTGGTCTTAGGTGGTGGGCCAACTGGCGTTGTTGCGGAAACACAGGTTGCACCGCCGGTTCCGGTTACTGTCCAAGTTCCAACTCCCGTCGGAGTGGCTGCAGCGTTAGGTACCGTCAAAGTTGCAGTAAATGTTTCGGTCTGGCCCGGAAGAATCGTCGAGAAGTTACCGCTCACCGCTATTGATGGAGTGAATTTTGATACAACTGTTGTCGCCGCTCCAGTTGCTCCAACCGGGTTGTAGTTGAGGGTGTCGCCAGGATAGGTAAAGGTGGCCGCATAAGTTCCCGCATAAATCGCGGTGATGGTACAGGTGTAGGTCGCCACGTTCGCGGCGGCGACAGGACCGGTTGTCACGCAGACAGGAGTCGGATTACCACTTGGATTCGTAAGGGTAGGAGTCCAGGTTCCGACTCCAGTTGGTGCAGTAGAGCCAGTCAATCCCGTTACGGTTGCTGTGAAGACCATCGTGCTGCCGAGAGTGACGCTCGAGAAATTTACGCTCTGCGCAACTACGGGAGTTACCTTAGGAACAACAGTTGCGTTGATTGATACAGCGGTTGGTGTGATGTAATTTGTATCGCCAGGATAAGTGAATGTTACGTTGTAGGTTCCAGCATTTGCTTCCAGGATTGTACAAACATAGTTATACGCCAGACCTGAAACGAGAGTTGCTGCAGGTGTTGTTGTGCAAGATGCCGCGGATCCACCTGTTACTGTCCATAAACCTTGAGCGTTAGTTGCAGAGGGTGCAGTTCCGTTTGGTGTTGCACCAGTCACCGTTGCTGTGTAGGTAAGTGTTTGACCCATTTGTTGCGTGCCAGTCAAGGCGATGCTATTTGTGATGTTGTAGAAATAGCTGAAGCCAACGCCTAATGTGATCGTCCAACCATTTCCTATCAAATTGTTTATCGCAAGTTTACCAATTTGGTTGTAGAAAGTATTGACGACGGTGGCATTAATGTTGCCGTTCGGCCCCTGAGCGTTCCATGCTGAAAGTGTTGAACTGTAGTTGGAGACTGTGAAATTGCCGTTTTCCCAGTTATTTAAAGCTTGGCTATTAGATGACAACCTGGTTATGGTCCAACTGCCAAGGTTCTCGTTTTCACCCGAACCGAAGAAAATATATTGCATGTTTGTAACCTGAGTTGTCGTCCATGCAGTGAGGCCACCTACTACGAAGTTTGGTGTTGCATTAAACATATAGGACATATTGGTTACGAGAGAGGTATTCCACGTGCTACCAGAGTGCGCTAGGGCCACTCCCCCATCATTAAATGCGGTAGCGCCATCAAACATGTGTGACATGTCGGTAACGGCCAGAGTGCGCCAAGTACTGATGTTCTGATTGAATGCGATAGCCCCAAAAAACATAGAGTTCATTGAGGTAACAACCGAGGTATTCCACACATTTGAACCGGAATATGCTGGAGCGACCCCGCCGTCATTGAAAGCAATGGCGTTTTGGAACATGGAAGCCATTGTCGTAACTAAGTGCGTATCAAGGCCGCTGATGTTTTGATTAAATACCGATGCTCCTGAGAACATCGAGGACATATTTGTCGCCGCAGTAGTAGCCCAGCTAGTCAATGCGACGTTGAAGGCCACGGCATTAAAGAACATGCCACTGAAGTTGGTGACTGCCGAGACGTTCCATTTAGCAGCCACGGTTGCAAGAGCCGCACTGGCATTGTTAAATATGGTTGCGCCACTAAACATGTTGGCCATTGTGTTGACCAGGTGGGTGTCCCAGCTGCTTACATTTTGATTAAAAGCGATTGCCCCTTGGAACATGCCCGCCATCGTTGTGACCTTGATGGTGCTCCAACTGGTACCAGAAGTAGCCATTGCAGCATTGCCGTTATTAAACGCCAGCGCTCCATTGAACATGTTGGACATGTCGGTAACGTTTGCGGTATTCCAGGAGCTAATATTTTGATTAAATGTAGTTGCATGATCGAACATATTTGCCATTGTTGTGACGTTTTGCGGAACCCACGAAGAGATAGTCGAACTGTTAAAGGATGTTGTTCCCAGGAATGAGTAACTCAAATCAGTTACGGCGGCGCTTGGTAGCGAGTTAGGGACAGCAACCAAGTTTGTTGCACCATAAAATGCACCGGAGAGATTTGTAATTGCAGAGCTCCATGCAGTGACCTGGCTCAGATATGCCGCACCAGAAACCCAAGCTGCGTTTCCATTACCAAAGTGAGTGATGTTTCCTGTGGTTGGAGGACCGACGGTGACTTTGTAGGTTCCTGCTGTCGCATACAAGTGTTGCAGGTTCTTTGCAGTATCAGTTGCGTCAACGACCGTTGTCGAGAAATTCGTACCGGTCGCATCCCAGTTGATCGTCATTCCGGTGAAGGTGTTACCGGCTGCCGTACCCATCGGTAGTGCAACTGTCTGATTTGGACCAATTGTGACAATTGTTAAATCGATAACATCGGCCGCCGCAGCTTTGCTTTGACCGATAGAGAAAGAGAAAACAAGGCAGAGCAAAGCAAGCACAGAATAAATGGAATAACGCAATCCCTTAGCAAAGTGCTCGCGGGGAATGCGTGCGGCAGTCATAGGGGTCGGGGCTAGCAAGTATCGAACCCCCCGTGGAAATGACCAGTCATACGCGTAGTTTACGCAGAGAATTGAGCGCCCGCCGAGTAAGTCCGGACTTTTAACCAAACTGTAATGTGATAGTTACCTGGAAAGTTCCCCGTTTGTGAGGTTAGAAAAGCAGGGAAAACAGTAGGTTTTGTGTCTATTTGGTAGGAGTTGGAGTTGGGGTTGAGGTCGTTGACCCGCTACCACCCGCGGCGTGGGCTGTAGGAGCAATCTGTAGATTCAAGACCACCGCCCCATCTGGGACCTCCGGGCTGGCGGCAAGAAGGGTTGCCGAATTCTTGAAATAGGGCAGGTTAAATGAGCCAATGGCCGCGGCATATTGCAAGGCGGTAGCAGTACCTCGATCTGAGGACTCGGTCTTGGGGTTAAATCCCCCAGCTATGACCATGCTCTCAATTGTGTATTCGGCTGGTAGGTGTTGAATCGCTCCATAATTCTGCAGCGCGATGATGAGTGCTGCTTCATCAATCGAAGTCAATGTGATTGAAGTCTTGAGTGGACTGGCATTGCCATTTAAACTCGTCTTATTACTGAGCAAACCCGCGAATGTAGGCAAACTCGCCTCTTTCGGAACGAATGACTGCGCCGCCAAGAAGATAACCATGAGGGCTAGCAGGAGATCTGCGAACATCCAGCCCGCCTGGTGTGAGGCATCTTCCAGCGCGGCCTTGCGGGCGGTCATTCACCCTCGATAAAACGGGGAGCGCCATTGCCTAAAGTCTTGGGGCGACCCAGAGCCTTATTGCGTTCGGCTTCGCGCTTTTCAGCTTTCCAGTCGGTCTGCTTCAAAGCTTTCTTCTGTCGCTTCTTTAATTTTTCCTGCAATAGTTCTAAGTCCGCACGGGTATTGCCAATTTCAGCTTCGACCTTCTTCAACTCTTTGCGCGCATGTGCACGTTGAGGTAGAGATTGGACAATTATGTCGACGCGGCGTGAAATGTCGTCGAGGGTATCGGCTGCCTGAGCAACCCCTTCGGAATCACGATCGCCAAACTCAACTTCCACGGGAGTCACTGGAATTTCTTCATATTGGTCAAAGCGATCAAAGGGGTCGGAGTCTTGAGGGGTTTCCACCTCATCTTCATTGTCGATCTCTTGAGTGATTGGTTTCAGTTGACGAAATTCATCTTCATCCTCAATTGAGGGGCGCTGAGCTTCGCGCAATTCTTCAATCATGCGAGGTAGCGCTTTGAGTCCGGCCTCGATGCGCTTGGAAGCAACCATCAAATTGTGTGTTGCATCAACGACCCGCTCAAATGATTGGGCGAGAGCAGAATCAATGGTGAGAGGAGTTAGGCGGCGCTTATCGAATAAGAATGATTCCACTTCGATGACAAGTGCTAACCGCTCGCGCAGTGCATCTTGTTCAAAACGCGCTGCCTTTTTGACCGCTGATCGATTCATGAAGGGGGTTACAAAGGTCAGGAAAATAACGGTGCCAATTACGTAAAAGTCTAACTGGGCAACATGGCTAAGGGTCCAAGTCTTTGAGAGCAGGCCATAACCGTTCTGCCAGAACTGCAAGAAATTAACGATCGAGGTCGCGGCGCTTTGTGCGGTGTAGGTCGAGAAAGCGGTTGTTGCCTTTCCGACGGCGAGCCAGGTTAGGGCCACTGGTACGAAGACAAGTACATTTCGAAGCAGGACCATCGCGGAATAGACAGGACCTTCGACGGAATCCACATCGGGATGTGGCATCAAAGTCATTACATCGTTGGATGCCCAGACCGCTAGATTTTTACCATCTTCGATGGCATTGCTTAAACCTTCTAAGTAGGGATCTTCTTCTAGTCCATAATTTTCGCCATACTCGCGCAGCCGAGCTGCTAATTCAGGATCTGCAAAACCTCTGGCTGCTTTCTCTCTTTTCTTTTCTTTTTTTCTCTCTTTTCGTGAGAGTTCTTTCTTCTTCCGGAAAGTTTCAATCTCATTTTCATCATCGAAATCATCGTCAAAATTATTTTCATACTCATTATCAAAATCATTTTCATCGTCGTAAATGTCCACGCGCAAGTCATCCTTGTTCTTGCGGAGGAAGCTCATGGGATAAAAGTAGCAGTGAGGGCGCCAAAAGACCCTCATTGAGCGCACAAGCTAAATGTCGTGTTGAGGGTTAGTGTCCGAATTATTCTTTTTGAGCGTGCCTGCTGTATCACCACTAACCTTCCCTGGTGTTGATACTCCTTCCCCCGAGCGAAGGAAAGTCACCGGCATCGGGTCCAGGTTGCCTTGATCTCGATGCACTTTGCTTCATCAAACAACTCAAGGCTTCTAGACTCTCTGTCATAAAGAAGTACGGAGTCGAAATACTTGACCAGCCAACTGCTCCTGCCATCGATATTTACTCCGGGGTGCTCTACCAGGCTCTCGGGTACCACACCCTCACTAAGCGCGCACAACAACGGGCTCAATCTCAACTATTAATATTTTCGGCACTCTTTGGTGTGCTGCGTCCACTCGACCGTATCCCCCTTTACAGAATGAAGATCACAAGCTCGGACTGGAAAGATTCTCTCGCGTTGGCACTAGATAGCCTGGAAAAGGAACTTATCGTCGATTGCCGATCATCAACATATATCAACGCGTGGAAATCCGATCCGCAGATCACCGTTGCAGTGCGAGTATTTCAAGAGATAGATGGGGTTCGATCAGTTAACACCCATATGTCCAAAAAATATCGCGGAGAACTCGTCCGAATATTGCTGCAAGGGCGGGCTCCGAAAAGTCCGCACGAGTTGCGAGATATCGCGGCAAAATATTTTCAAATGGAATTGCGTGAGCCAGCTGGTAACGCCCCTTGGCAGTTGGATCTGATAATCCTCGGTTAAGAAAGTGACGAGGAGTTAAAGGATCTCGTTCAGCAAGGTTTCAACGCGGGATTTAATGTCATCGCGAACTCTGCGTACGAACTCAATATCTTGTCCCGCAGGATCTTCCAGAATCCAATCTTCATAACGCTTGCCCGGAAATATCGGACAGGCATCGCCGCATCCCATAGTGATTACCGCATCTGATTCAAATACGGCATCCGTAGTTAGGATCTTGGGCTCTTGATTGGAAATATCAATACCGACCTCTTGCATCGCTGCTACGGCAACGGGATTTATCGAAGCTTTAGGTTCGGATCCAGCAGAGAGTACCTCTACGCGATCACCCCCAAGTTCGCGCATGAATCCGGCAGCCATCTGTGAACGCCCCGCATTATGGACACACACAAATAGCACCGTTGGCTTCTTATTTTCCATGATCTTCTCCTAGTTGAAATATCTTTGCGGTGAGAACTCCCAATGTTGCACCAATCAATTGAGCCAGCACAAAGAGTGGAACGGAGCGCGGTGCAATTCCGCTAAAAGTATCGGTAAATCCCCGCGCCAAAGTCACAGCGGGGTTAGCGAAAGATGTCGAAGAGGTGAAGAAATATGCGCTGCCGATCCAGCCCGCTAAAACAACAGGAGCGAGGGCAAGTTTCCCTTGGCCGCGCAGCATTTGAATGAGGTATAAGAGCCCAGCAGTAGCGACAACTTCCCCGAGCCATAGGTTGAGGCCGGTACGTAGGTGATGAGATTGAAAGAGCGCTGGATTTTTAAACATCAAATTTGCGAGCGCTACGCCCGCGATACCGCCCGAGAATTGCGCAATCAAATAACCCAGTGTGCTTACTGCAGATAAGCGCTTCTGCGCCCACTCGCTGAGAGTCACTGCTGGGTTTAAGTGCGCGCCACTCACAGGTCCTAAGATTAAAATCAAAATACCAAGAGCCAGGACCGTTGAAATAGTGTTGATGAGTAGCTCGACTCCGCGATCCGAACTCATATTGGTCGCCATCGTGCCGGAACCGACAACGACTGCGACCAATATTCCAGTACCGAGAAACTCGGCTAGGTAACTAGATCTGCGCAATTAGCAGCAGGGGGTGGCGCAGCAGCAGGGATCGCACTTACAGACCTGACACTTGCAACCGATTTCGATATCTTGAGCCACGATTTCCTCCTATTGATGTTTGTCAATGCGTAAATTAGTGCCCATATTGATAGATGTCAATGTATGATCTGCACATGTCGGTCGCCGTGTCGCTCACCAAATCCCCCGCCCAGGTCACCTCGCTAGCAGCTCAGTTCAAAGCCCTGGGGGATCCAACTCGACTCGACCTCATTATGAATGTGGCGGTGAGCGCCGGTGCGGAGGCGTGCGTCTGCGATTTAACCCCAGACACGGGTCTCACTCAAGGCACGGTAAGCCATCACCTGCGGATTCTCGTTGAGGCTGGACTGCTCGAGCGTTCACAGCGCGGAAAGTGGTCGTATTACTCCCTCACGACGACCGCCCAAGATATTCTTAAATCACTAAATATTTCTAGCCCCGCCCCAAAAACTTCGAAAGCTAATTGCTGAATCCATTGACAGAAAATCACTTAACCTTTAAGTTAAGTGTTGATGAAGACCAACGCGGCACCCCTCGACTTAGATCTCGTCTTCGATGCACTGGGCAATGCCCATCGACGCGAGATCATTTCCATGCTCGGCCTGCAACCGGTCTCTATTAGCGATCTGGCGTTACAACGCAAGATATCGCTGCAGGCGATTCACAAACACGTAAACCTGCTCGTAGAAGCTGGCATGGTCACTCGCAAGAAGTCGGGAAGGGTCACCTTCCTCACTCTAAATCGCGCATCGATGCGGGGAATCCAGGATTGGGTTACCAAATTTCAAGCTCACTGGGATGGTGGAACAGAGACGCTGGAGAATTATGCGCAAACCGTTGAATTTAAGAAGAAACTTAAAAAGAAGAAGGAGCAGAAATGAAGAAATTCTTATTTATCTACAACGCGACGCCAGAGCGGGGATCAGATACCGATGAGGATTGGATGGCTTGGTTTGAGTCGATTGGCCAGCACCTCGTTGATGTAGGTAATCCCTTTCAAGGCGGGACTCTTGTTAAGGGTGATGGTGTTACCGACATTACTTCGTTCGCAGAACTGGTTGGGGGCTACTCATTAATCAACGCAACGGACATTGACCAGGCAGCAGGGCTGGCAAAGAGCTGTCCAAACGCTGCTGGAATCAGGATCTTCGAAGCAATCCCTATGTAAGCAAAGTAGACTTCGGGCAACCGAAGGAGTTTCTATGAAGGCTCTGCGCAAAGTTGAAGAGAAGCCAGGATTTGTACTGGTTGATTTGCCGGAGCCTTCACCAAACCTTCACGAGGTAAAGATTCGAGTACTTCGCACGGGCATCTGCGGAACCGATTTACATATTCAATCCTGGGACGCCTGGGCGAGCAAAACTATAAAAGTTCCCATCACCCCTGGCCACGAATTTAGCGGAAGTGTTGTCGATGTTGGTGCAGAAGTCACGAGCGTAAAGGTCGGAGACTTTGTATCTGGCGAAGGTCACATCGTCTGCAATCTCTGCCGCAACTGTCGGGCCGGGCGACGACATTTATGTATGAACACCGTTGGAATTGGCGTTAATCGCGACGGGGCATTTGCAGAATTTATTTGTATGCCAGAATCAAATGTCTGGAAGCATGAAGCAGGCATGGACCCCGATTTAGCAGCGATCTTCGATCCCCTCGGCAATGCAGTGCACGTGGCACTTTCATTTCCGCTTGTAGGTGAGGATGTACTTATAACTGGAGCAGGCCCGATTGGAATTATGGCGGCCCAGGTAGCTCGTTTTGCCGGCGCGCGTTACATCGTCATAACCGATATTTCAGAGGATCGCCTTACCCTGGCACGAAGTATGGGGGTAGATGTCGCGGTAAATGTGCTTCACGAAAATCTGGGCGATGTTATGAAGACGCTGGGCATGACCGAAGGCTTTGATGTTGCTTTTGAGATGAGTGGCAGTCCAGCAGCGCTCCCCCAAATTCTAGAATTTGTTGGACACGGTGCACGAGTCGCACTTCTGGGATTGCCGAGCAAGCCCATTGAGATTGATTGGGCCAAGGTCATCACCAACATGGTGACGATCAAAGGAATTTATGGCCGCGAGATGTTCGAGACCTGGTACGCAATGACTGCGATGATTAAGAAGGGGCTCGATATTTCGCCCGTTATCACCCACAAGATGCACTACACCGAATGGGAAGAGGCGTTCCGCATTGCGGCAATGTCTAACGCAGGCAAGATAGTTTTGGACTGGAGCTAGCGTGTATAAGGAAATTCGCGAACAACTCATCGGCGAACTAAGTGAGATAGAGAAGGCTGGGACCACCAAGTCTGAAACGGAAATAACCTCAGCCCAGGGTTCTCATGTGACAATTGACGGGAAGCCATTTCTCAATTTCTGCTCCAATAATTACTTGGGGCTATCGAATCATCCAGAGATCATCGCCGCGGTAAAGGTCAGTCTCGATGAACATGGTTATGGACTTTCTAGCGTGCGATTTATCTGTGGCACGCAAGATCTCCACCTGGAACTTGAAGCGAAACTAACCAAATTTTTAAGTCAAGAGGCCACCATCCTCTTTCCTTCATGCTTTGATGCCAATGGCGGAATCTTCGAAGTGTTGATGAAAGAAGAAGATGCGATTATCTCGGACGAACTCAATCACGCTTCAATCATCGACGGAATCCGCCTCTCTAAAGCGAAGCGTTATCGCTACAAAAATCGCGATATGGCCGATTTAGAAGTGCAATTGGTTGATGCGCAATCAGCCCGGCGTAGATTAATCGTGACTGACGGTGTCTTTTCCATGGACGGATACTTGGCTGCACTTCCGGAGATCTGCGCCTTAGCCGCCAAGTACAACGCGTTAGTAATGGTCGATGACTCTCACGCAGTGGGATTCATGGGAGCAGCAGGTGCGGGGACTCCAGAGCATTTTGGCGTTTCTGATCAGGTCGACATCATCTCAGGAACTCTTGGCAAAGCGTTGGGCGGAGCATCTGGTGGATACATCAGTGCCCGCAAAGAGATCGTCGATATCTTGCGGCAAAAGGCGAGGCCTTATCTCTTCTCAAATTCCGTTCCTCCTTCGGTTGTTTCCGGTTCGCTCAAGGCGCTGGAATTAGTTAAATCAGGTGCGACTCTGCGCACAACCCTCCACTCAAATGCGAAATTGTTTAGATCCCTTATGGAAGCCGAGGGGTTCACCCTGTTACAAGGAGAGCATCCAATCATTCCGGTGATGTTTGATTCAGAGACAGATGCGGTTACCTGCGCTAAGGGATTGCACGCTGAGGGAATTCACGCTGTTGCTTTCTCTTATCCTGTGGTCCCCCTGGGAAAGGCGCGTATTCGCATTCAAATCTCTGCGGAGCACACCGAGTTGGATATTCGAGCCTGCGTTGAAGCATTCATAAAAGCTCGCTCTTGCAAATGATAGGCAATTAACTGCGACGCAGAACACACAGATTTGGTTGAAGTTTCAACTAATTACCCCTATAGTTCATCTCAGACATCTACTGTCACATTTACAACTTTCGAATATCTAACAAAGGAAACCCATGTCAGTTCTTTCAACACTTCCAGCAGGAACATTCAGCATTGATCCATCTCACAGCCGCATCGGCTTTAGTACTCGCCACGCCATGGTGACCAAGGTCCGCGGATCTTTCAACGAGTTCGCAGGTTCAGGAACCGTCGATAGCGGCGTCGCATCACTTAGCATTGAAATCACGGTGAGCTCGATTGATACTCGCAGCGCAGACCGCGATGGTCACCTCCAGTCCCCTGACTTCTTTGATGCAGCAACATTCCCAAAGATCACATTCGTTTCAACATCTGTTAAAGATGCTGGCGCAGATAAGGTCGTTGTAGTCGGAGACCTCACCGTCAAGGACGTCACAAAGTCGATCTCAATCGAATTCGAATACACAGGAACAGCAACCGATCCATACGGAAATGCTCGCTTCGGCTTCGAAGGGGTTTCAGAGATCAACCGTAAGGACTTTGGCCTAACCTGGAATGCGGCTCTTGAGACCGGTGGAATCTTGGTTTCAGAGACCGTAAAGCTCGAGTTCGAGATTTCAGCAATCGCAACAGTTGCAGCTGCTGTCTAAAAGTTGATTCTTAAAGGACCTCGTGAGCAATCACGGGGTCCTTTTTCATGCCTCTAATGCACGCGAGTCCAGGGCGGCAGGATTACCATAATTCCATGGATCAATACGAAGAAGAAGTTCGAAGTCGATGGGGCGATACCGCCGCCTATAGTGAGTCAAAATCAAGGACTTCTAAGTACTCCCACGCGGATTTTGACGCCGCTAAAATTGATCAAGAGGCAGTGACCGAGGATTTTGCAATAGCTTTTGGAAATCGCGTTGGAGTTCGTTCCGCGATGGTACAGAAAATTGTGATTGCCCATCGAGAGGCAATTACAAAGTGGTTCTATGAGTGCTCTGTGGAAATGCAGAAGAACCTCGCCGTGATGTATATCAACGACGATAGATTCAAAGCATATTATGACGGCCGTGCCCGCGGGTTAGCTCAGTACGTGCACGATGCCATCATGGCCCAAGCCACGCAGCGAAGCGAGCGATAGATCAACTGCTAGCGCAGGCCTTAGCAATGTTGCTCCACTCTTGCTGAATGGTGAATGTCTTTCCGGCTACAACCTTCGTAGAGGTAGTCCATGCACACTTATCGCCAATTTCTTGGCCAGTAGAGTCATACCAGGCATTCAATTGTGGGTCAGTGACAGTTTCATAGAGTTCATGAGAAGTTACGTTCACGACTGAGTCGACGCCTAAGGAATTTGTTGAAGAGAGATACGAAGGAAGATACGTCGCCGCACATCCTGCAACCGTGGTGAGGTTAGGTAGATATGAAACTGTAAACGGTGCCTTATTAACAGAACCGGCTCCATGCCAACCACAGTAAGCAGCTTTAGCGGGGAAATTTGTGGTGTAAACCAAGTAGATGCCCTTTGGGTCCATCTTGCCTTTATTCATTGTGACAACGACTTTGTACGCCTCTGAGAGAATTGATGAAGTAGTAGGTGCGCTGCTTGGAGGCGTTGATGTATCTGAATACGTACCAGAGTATGTCAGCGCTGTTTTGGTTGGCGCGATGTAATACTGATTTACAAGAGCAGAGAGCCCAGTGCATGAACCACTTACACAACTTGAGTTTGCAAGGTATCCAGTAATTCCGGAGTTATAACCAACTGGGAATGATGCCGCTGGACCCCACCAGATGGCATAAATATTTGGAGCGGCTAGCGTTGGGCCGCCATGATTGAGAAGTAAATTGACCGCGGTCGCTGCCTTAACAGGGGCTGTTGCTCCTCCCTTAAACGAGAAGACGCGAGCTCCACTTACTGCCACACCAGGAATTGCGGCTTGGCTTTGGTCGTAGCTTTGCTGATCTCCGTCGCCAGCGATCTCATGTGAGGGCGTGCCCCAATACTTTTGACCATCCTGTTGGTTCTGCTGATTTTCTTGACCAGATGGCGAAGTGAAGTTTCCGTCGGCGCTGCTGATGCCTGAGGCGAGCAAAATAAGAGCCGCTGATCCAGCCGCCACAATAAAGAATCTGTTTTTCACTATCTACCCCGAGTCAGTTCAGATGTTCCGCGCGAACACTGTTGCGGAGTCTAGATAGGTTGTATGTCGGTCGCCAAGTGAAATAGAAGGGATTGCCCATGAATCTGGAGATTTGGCTGGCTCGATATCCCCCTAAATCGCCCAAATGGGTCTCTTTAAGGGTTGAGCCAGTGATCCATAATGTATTTCTCGCCCTCATCGCAGAAGATTGTGACAACAGTTTCGGCGCCAAGCTCTTCCTTTAATCTCTTAGCGGCCAACATATGGGCGCCGGAAGAGGGGCCCACGAAGACTCCATGAGTTCGAGCTAGTCGTTTGGTCTCTTCGATAGCATCGTATGAATGAATATGCACAAACCCATCGATCTGCTTGGCATGGCGTTCAATGATGCCAGGTACAAAACCATCGGAGATACCTTCGATGAGGTGCTTCTCTACTTCGCTACAAGCGATGGTGCATGACTCGGAAGGTTCGAGGGCATAACTCTTTGCATTGGGATTTACCTCTTTAAATGCTTGTCCGACTCCGACCAAAGTTCCACCGGTGCCAACTCCAGAGATCAGTAAGTCTGGTTTTGTCGGAAGCTGCGCGACGATTTCCTTACCAAGCCACTCATAATTTTCAATGACGTTCCACTCGTTATCAAATTGCTGCGGCGCGTAATAGCCCGGCATGGCGCCTAAGCGACGCACTTCATCCAAGGCCTTATTTACATGAAAGTCACCAAGCGTTCGTACCTCGGCACCGAATGCCTGCGAGATTGCAGTCCGTTCCATGCTCAATCCTTCGGGCATAACAACAAGCATCTTGTAGCCCTTAACAGCGGCGACCATGGACATCGCATTTCCGGTGTTGCCGCTACTGGCTTCAACGATGGTGTCCCCCGGTTTGAGCAGACCCTCTTTTTCAGCACGTTCAATCATGTACTTTGCAATACGCGCTTTCACGGATCCCGATGGATTGA
>JBAXVT010000021.1:0-20533 GCA_037128715.1 Actinomycetes bacterium | reverse complement strand
GTCTAATTCCAGCAGGGGTTAGATGAAGCCGCGCCGCTAAATCAGCCGCGCTCTGTGGTCCGTTTTCCAGGATGGAGCGTGCGACGAGATCCCTCGTCCTATCTTCGCTCTTTTTCACAACAATAGTGTTGCGTAATTCCCCCTTTTGCGCCAATCGAAACCCTTAAGGCTCGCCCATCGCCCCGGCCAAGGAGCAATGGCTCCCGAGGGCAATAGGCTACGAGCGTGAATTTAGCCAGCCTGATCTATACCGCCCTTGTGGTTCTTCAGGTGGGACTCCTCGTTACAGGTGGAGCAGTTCGACTGACTGGATCTGGTTTGGGATGCCCAACCTGGCCGCAGTGCGTATCTGGTTCTATCGCACCGGTCCCCCATCAGGCCCAGGGCACCCTCCACTCGTGGATCGAGTTCGGAAATCGCCTGCTTACCTTTCTCCTTGTTGTTGTAATCATCGCAGCAATTATTGGAGCTTTCCGCTGGGGTCGCAGCCGCCATGATTGGAAGCTCATCCGCTTACTTGCCCTCACCCAATTTGCCGGCATCGTGGCTCAAATCGTGCTCGGTGGAATAACCGTGCTCACCAAGTTAAACCCATTCTCTGTATCCGCTCACTTTCTGCTTTCGATCGCGCTCATCCCATCAACTCTTTCACTGCGGGAGCGGATCTTCGCCAAGGCGCGGACTACGGTTCTACCAACCACGAAATTGTTGATTCGGATAGTCACTCTGCTCAGCGTCCTAGTTATAGCGCTCGGCACCGTCGTAACTGGCAGCGGGCCACATGCCGGCGATATTCAAGCTAAGCGCTATCACATCGATCCGCGTCAGATCTCCTGGATACATGCCGATGCCGTAATCGCTTTGATCTCGCTCACCATCGCCCTTTACTTAGTTATCAAAGTTTCCGAGCCGGCAGAAACAAAATCGTTTATTGGGAAGAAAGTCCTGCTCTTTCTGGCAGTGTGTCTCAGCCAGGGAGCCATTGGATATATTCAATACTTCACTCACCTTCCCGAAGCTCTCGTCGCCGCGCACCTTTTGGGAGCCGGCTTAATGTGGCTGACAATTTGGAATGTTGGATTTAAAGCAAACGCTTTTAGCCGTTCAAGGCCATAAACAGGGAGACAGGACGATATGGATCGCACTACATGGAGTCAGAAAGACGATAGCGCAGTAACAATTGCGCGAGCCCTCGCTATGGATAGCGTGCAGAAAGTTGGCAATGGCCACCCCGGTACCGCAATGTCTCTCGCTCCAGTGGCATACACGCTATTCCAACGTTTTCTCAAACACGACCCCGCAGATTCGGCATGGCTGGGCCGCGATCGTTTTGTTCTCTCCTGTGGCCACTCTTCGCTCACCCTTTATATCCAATTGTTCTTATCAGGTTACGGACTCACTCTCGATGACCTTAAGGCATTTCGTACCCACAACTCTTTGACCCCTGGCCATCCCGAGTACGGACACACAAATGGCGTTGAAACTACAACGGGCCCGCTGGGTGCTGGCGTTTCAAATGCAGTTGGAATGGCGATGGCGGCGCGCTATGAAAAAGGACTTCTCGATCCGGAGAGTGCAACATCGCTCTTCGACCACAATATTTGGGTGATCTGTTCTGATGGCGATTTAGAAGAGGGTGTCAGCGGTGAGGCCTCTTCACTGGCAGGTACACAAGCTCTTGGTAATCTCAAGATGATTTACGATGACAATCGCATCTCTATTGAAGGAGATACCCACGTCGCATTTACCGAGGATGTCGCTGCTCGCTATCGCTCCTATGGATGGAACGTCATTGAAGTAGCTGCCCTCGCCGATGGCAACATTGACCGTGAATCGCTAGAAAAAGCCATGATTAGCGCTGTATCTGCTAACGATCGCCCCACCTTGATTCGCCTCCATAGCATCATCGCTTGGCCCGCTCCTCACGCCCGCGGAACAGCAGAATCACATGGATCTGCCCTTGGCGCTGATGAGATCGCTGCAACAAAGGTTCTGCTAGGTCTTGACCCAGCGCAAAGTTTTCTCGTTCCCGATGATCTCCTTGCCCACGCCCGCCAGGTGATGGTGCGCGGTGCCAAGGTGCACGATGCGTGGAATGTGGAATTTGCCTCGTGGGCACTTGCCCATCCAGAGCGCGCTCTCCTTCTCGAACGCCTGCGCAATAAGTCACTTCCCGTGGGTTGGGAATCTGCAATCCCTACTTTTCCAGCTGGTAAAGATGTCGCCACGCGCGCGGCCTCCGGCAAGATCATCTCCGCCATCGCATCTGTTCTGCCCGAGTTCTGGGGCGGATCGGCTGACCTCGCCGGTAGCAACAACACCACTATCGCAGGAAGCAAGTCCTTCTTGCCAGCCAGCAGTGCGATGGAGAATTCTGACCCCTACGGTCGCTTGATCCACTTTGGAATTCGCGAACATGCGATGGGCGGGATCCTCAATGGAATTACGCTGCACGGCTTGAGTAAACCATTTGGTGGAACCTTCTTAGTATTCAGTGATTACATGCGCGGTGCGGTTCGACTCACAGCCCTTATGAATCTACCTGTCACATATGTATGGACCCATGACTCAATTGGTTTAGGTGAAGATGGTCCAACGCATCAACCGGTAGAGCATGTTGCCTCACTGCGTTTAATTCCTAACTTGGCGGTAATTCGTCCAGCAGATGCTAACGAAACCGCAATTGCGTGGCGCGAAATAATTACCCGCGCCAAACCAGCCGGCTTCGCGCTCTCTCGACAGAATCTCCCCGTGATTGACCGCACTCTCTTCGGGAGCGCCGAGGGCGTCGCCCAGGGTGCATACGTTGTGAGCGATGTTGATGGAGTTGCTGATGTCATTGTGATTGCAACCGGTTCTGAAGTTGCTTTGGCGATCGCGGCGCAAGAAGCTCTTAAGAGTGATGGAATCCGCGCCCGCGTTGTAAGCGCGCCATGCTTGGAATGGTTTGAAGAGAATGACGCCGCCTACAAAGAATCAGTGTTACCAATCGCAGTCAGAGCGCGTGTCAGCGTAGAGGCCGGCGTAACTGCGGGTTGGCGTGAGTACGTGGGAGATGCTGGCGTATCGATTGGGCTCAACCACTTTGGAGCATCAGCTTCCGCAGGAGTGCTCTTCAAGGAATTTGGTTTTACCGTTGAAGCAATCGTGGCCGCTGCTAAAGAGTCAATCGCAAAGGCAGGTAAGTGATGTCCGCAAATCTGCAAGCAGTGAGCGACGCTGGAGTTTCAATATGGCTCGATGATCTCTCACGCGACCGCCTGCAAAGTGGCAGCCTGGCAGGACTTATTTCCACCTCGAACGTTGTCGGCGTCACCACCAATCCCAGCATCTTCTCCGCGGCGATTAAAGGGTCTGCGCTTTACAAGGCGGATGTATTGGCCCTAAAGACCCAAGGTGCTGATACCGCTGCAATTGTTACCGCATTAACTACCGCAGATGTAATGGCAGCCTGTGATCTCTTCGCAGATATTTTCCACTCCACAAAGCGCGTTGATGGCCGCGTCAGTATCGAAGTCGATCCCTTTTTGGCGCACGAGACGCAACCCACTATCGCAGAAGGTAAATCGCTCTGGAATTTAATTAACCGACCAAATCTCCTGGTAAAAGTTCCTGCGACCCTCGCTGGGCTACCCGCGATTCGCGAACTTACCGCCGCTGGCATTAGCGTCAATGTAACCTTGATCTTCTCCGTAGAACGATACAAACTGGTCATGGACGCCTATCTCGCTGGCTTGGAAGAGCGCCTCGCTGCCAACTTACCTATCAACGATATTCACTCCGTGGCATCTTTCTTTGTATCCCGGCTCGATACCGAAATTGATAAGCGCCTTGATGCGATTGCGCCACACTCACCGCTGCGTGGCGCCTCGGCCATTGCAAATGCAGTTCTCGCGTACGAGGCATTCCTGGCAGTTATATCTACGCCGCGTTGGAAAGCTTTGGTAGAACACGGAGCCAATCAACAGCGCCCACTCTGGGCATCAACCGGGGTGAAAGATAAGGCATATGACTCCACCCGCTATGTCATTGAGCTCATCGCTCCACATTGCGTTAACACTATGCCAGAGGCAACGCTGAACGAGGTTCGAGCACATGGTGCAGTTCGCGGTGACACAATTACCCCAGCTATCGCCGGGGCACACGCTCACTTTGCAGCGCTCCATGCCGCCGGAATAGATGTCGTTGATGTAGTTGAATTTCTTGAGATAGATGGAGTGAAGAAATTTGCCGATGCCTGGCAAGAACTACTAGATAATGTGAGTGCGGTCTCCTAAATGATTACTGTTTCCGGTCCTGCTTTAGAAGTGGCCACCACAGCCACAAAGAATTCCCTTAACGAGATACTCTCTCGCTTAGCAAATAAAGATCACACCCTGTGGGGGCTAGAGGCCGAAGCCGAAGCGGCCGTCCGCTTAAACTGGATCGATCTACCCACAACTTCCCGAGCGCTACTTCCCGAGCTCGATGCCCTCACCGCTTGGGCGCGCAGCAAAGAGATTTCGACGATCGTTCTCGCTGGAATGGGTGGGTCCTCCCTCGCCCCCGAGGTAATCGCCAAGAGTTATAAGAAGAACCTGACCGTTCTCGATACGACCGACCCAGATCAGATCAAGGCAGCTATTCCCACTGACCTAGCGCATAGCCTCGTCGTCGTTGGCTCTAAATCCGGCTCCACCATCGAGACCGCATCCCATAAGGCCTTCTTCACCAAGACATTTCAGGACGCTGGCCTCAACCCAGCGGAACACTTTGTAATAGTCACAGACCCAGGTTCTCCCTTAGATAAATCAGCGCGCGCCGATGGCCTGCGCGTAATCAATGCAGATCCCAACGTCGGTGGCCGTTACAGCGCGCTCTCTGCCTTTGGCTTAGTGCCCGCTGCATTGATTGGTGTAGATGTTTCCATTTTGATCGATGATGCTGCAGCAGCCGCCGCCACCTTTGTTGAGGCTAACTCTGTTGCAGTGCAGATTGCCGCCACAATATTCGATAAGGGTGAGCAGAACGTCGCATTCTTTGATCATGGTTCGGATCTGCCTGGGATATCCGATTGGATTGAGCAACTCGTTGCCGAATCCACCGGAAAGAATCAGACCGGTCGACTTCCCATCGCTATTGAATCTGCCGATGCAGCCATTGCTGGGGTTGGCTTAAGGATTGGTTTTCAAAGTGGAAGCGCGGCCGATCTACTAATTCTGGGCTCCCTTGGTGAACAATTTATCCTCTGGGAGTGGGTCACGGCGCTCTTGAGCTATAGCCTCGCGGTTGATCCATTCAATCAACCCAATGTCACCGAAGCGAAAGAACGCACCGGCGCTCTTCTTTCAACCTGGAATGATGGAAAGGTGCCACAGTTAAAGGCAGCTTTTGAAAATGACGTAATCGCTATCTATAGCTCGTCAAAAGCCAACGATCTCGCGGGCCAACTCAATGATTTTTTCGCGCACCCTAGTCATTACATTGCGATCATGGCTTACCTTGCTCGCGGAATCGACAATCAGGCTCCGCAGCTCCGTGAGTTAGTTGCGCGCAAGAGCGCAAGAGGTACAACCTTTGGTTGGGGACCGCGTTTTCTACACTCCACTGGCCAATTCCATAAGGGTGGCCAACATAATGGAGCATTTCTACAAATCACAGGAGAGAACGAGAACGATCTAGCGATCCCACATCAGAATTTCTCATTCCATACCTTGCTCATGGCGCAGGCACTTGGGGATGGACAGGCGTTATCGGATCGTAAATTTCCCTTGTTGCGCATCCACCTCAAAGAGCGGAAAGCTGGCTTGCAAGCGCTACTGAAAGAGCTAGGTCAGATTTAGTCGTCGCCGCGCAATTTTGATAAGGCATCGCCAAGAATCTTTTCAGCTTCCGCTTCAGTGCGGCGCTCTTTAACGTATGCCAAGTGAGTCTTGTATGGCTCATTTTTGACAGGTAGAGGTGGCTTATCTTTATCTAATCCGGCTGGATAACCACAACGTGGACAATCCCACTCGTTGGGGATCGTAACCGTGCCATCTTCAGCAAATGAGGGACGGGTCTCGTGGCCGTTGGCGCACCAGTAAGAGACACGAAAGCGAGCTATCGCCTCGCCGCGCTCTGCCTCACCCATTGGGCCAGCACCGACGCGACTACCGCGGATTGCACTTCCTGCCATTTTTACTCCCCTTAAATATTCTTACGTGTGAAAAAACTTATTACTTCAGGTACAGACTCAGAGTTACTACACCAGCAAACCAGAGGCCGCCGACGACAATGGTGATGCGATCTAGATTCTTCTCAACGACAGAAGAGCCGCCGTAGTTTGAAGAGATACCGCCACCAAAGAGGTCAGAGAGACCGCTTCCCTTGCCCTTGTGGAGCAGAACTAGGAGGATCATGAGAACGCTGGTAATTACCAGAAGGATTGATAAAGCTAAAACCACGGTCAGGCTCCTTTTATTTCTTACTAATCCAAGCCTGCAATGGGCAGGGTCAGATGAACTCGATAAGGGTCATTTAGACTCTTTCGAGCCAGAGGGTAAGGATAGCGTCTAATTACGAGGTCGCTACGCGGTGGAACTTGGCGATTCGGGCGAATTCCTCAGGATCAAGGCTCGCTCCCCCGACTAGAACTCCATCGACATCGCTTTCGCGCATGATATCGACGATATTCGCTGACTTCACCGAGCCACCGTAGAGAATGCGTGCAGCGGCGGCGATCTCATCGCTACCGATGGATTTGAGCGCTACGCGGATGGCGGCACAGACCTCTTGGGCGTCAGCCGGAGTTGCCGTCTTGCCAGTTCCAATAGCCCAGACCGGCTCATAAGCAAATACCACCTTTTTGAGGTCGGGCTTATGTAATCCATGGAGTGACTGGGTTAATTGTTCTACAACAAATTCGACCTGCTTGCCGGATTCCCGGATAGCCAGATCTTCACCAATGCAAAGAATTGGAATCATCTCATTTGTAAGAGCGGCCTTGGCTTTGCTGGCAACTAGCGCATTGCTCTCCTGATGAATGGTGCGACGCTCGGAGTGGCCCACCAAGACATACGTGCAACCCAATTTGCTCAACATTGCACCGGAGATATCGCCGGTAAATGCACCGGACACATCAGGTGAAAGGTCTTGCGCTCCATAGGTGAGGCGCAACCGATCGCCATCAATCAGAGTCTGCACCGAACGAATATCGGTAAAGGGAGGGAATATTGCGACATCGACAGCATCGTAATCTTTCTCTTCCAAGGAGTAAGAAAGCTTCTGAGTTACAGCTATCGCCTCGAGATGATTGAGATTCATCTTCCAGTTTCCCGCGATCAGTGGCTTACGCATGATTTAAAACCTCAATCCCTGGGAGTGGTTTACCTTCTAAGTACTCGAGTGACGCGCCACCGCCGGTAGAAATATATCCAAATTGATCATCTCTAAACCCAAGTGCGCGCACTGCTGCGGCTGAGTCTCCCCCGCCGACCACAGAGATTCCTTGCACCTTGGTCAGGCTATCCGCAACAACCTTTGTGCCATGAGCGAAGTTGGGAAATTCAAAGACTCCCATTGGGCCATTCCAAAAGACGGTATGGCACTTTTCGATCGCGGCGCCAAATGCGGCAGCACTCGCGGGGCCAATATCTAAACCGATTTGATCTGCCGGAATTGCATACGCGCTCACGAGGGTCGGAGTGGAATCGGCTGCAAAGGCTGGTGCAACGACGATATCTGTTGGAAGCAGGAGTTCAACACCGAGATCTTTCGCTTCCTTCATGAGTTTCTTAACATCATCTAGCATTTCAACTTCAACAAGCGACTTTCCAATCTCGTGCCCTTGCGCAGCTAGGAATGTGAAGAGCATTCCTCCGCCGATGGCGAGGATATTTACCTTGCCAAGGAGGTTCTTGATAACTCCAATTTTGTCTGAGACCTTTGCACCGCCGAGCACTACGCCATATGGGCGCTGTGGATTCTCGGTGAGCTTCTTTAAGACATCAATCTCCGCGGCAACCAGAAAACCAGCGGCGCTAGGCAGAATCTTGGCGATGTCATAGACCGAGGCGTGCTTACGGTGCACCGCGCCAAAGCCATCACTGACAAAGATATCCATGCCTGCAGCTAGTTGAGTAGCAAATGCAGCACGCTCATCTTGATCCTTCGATGTTTCAGCGGCTTCGTAGCGAATATTTTCGAGGAGAAGAATCTCACCGGGCGCAAGTGCCGCCTTCTTTTCGTCGGCTTCTGCTCCGACAATCGCGGAAGAGAATTGGACCGGAAGGCCGAGCAGATCACCGAGGCTGTGAGCGACAGGTGCAAGGGTCATATCTGGATTTCGTTCACCTTTAGGACGACCTAGGTGCGCGGTGATAACGACGCTGGCGCCGTTATCAATCAGATATTTAATGGTGGGCAACGAAGCCCGAATGCGACCGTCATCGCGAATGACACCCTCTTTAATAGGGACGTTCAGGTCGCATCGGAGCAGAACTCGTTTTCCTGCTACATCAAGTGATTGAAGCGCAGTAAAACTCATTAGAGAGATTTACCTACAAAGTTGACGAGGTCGACGAGGCGATTTGAGTAGCCCCATTCATTGTCGTACCAACCGAGAACCTTTGCGGTAGAACCAATTGTCTTTGTCAGCCCAGCATCGAAGATGCAAGAACTTGGATCAGTAACGATATCGGCAGAAACGATTGGGTCCTCGGTGTACTTCAAAATTCCTTTAAGTGGACCTTCGGCAGCCTTCTTCATCGCGGCGTTAATTTCTGCAGCAGTTACCTCGCGAGCGAGTTCAACGGTGAGATCGGTAGCGGATCCTGTTGGGACTGGAACGCGAAGAGCGTATCCATCGAGCTTTCCCTTGAGGCTAGGCAAGACCAAACTGATCGCCTTTGCGGCGCCAGTAGAGGTAGGAATAATTGAAACGGCACCGGCGCGAGCGCGGCGGAGATCTTTATGTGGCTGATCGTGTAGCGATTGGTCATTTGTATAAGCGTGCACTGTGGTCATCAATCCACGAACAATGCCGAACTCTTCATCCAAGACCTTTGCCATAGGAGCTAAGCAGTTGGTTGTGCAAGAAGCATTAGAAATAATGTTATGTGAGGCTGGATCGTACTTCTCGTCATTAACACCCAAGACGATGGTGATGTCCTCATCGGTGGCAGGAGCAGAGATGATTACCTTCTTGGCGCCAGCGGTGATGTGCTTATTGGCATCGGCGGCCTTAGTAAAGAAGCCAGTGGATTCAATGACGATATCTGCCTTGAGTTCAGCCCATGGCAAATTAGCAGGATCGCGTTCTGCGAATACCTTGATCGTTTTTCCATCAACGGTGATTGAATCATCTGTGAATGTGACGGGAAGGCCGAGACGGCCGAGAATGGAGTCATATTTCAAAAGGTGTGCCAGAGTGGCATTATCCGTGAGGTCGTTGATTCCAACAATCTCAAATTCAGCTCCAGAGGTCAGTGCCGCCCGGAAAAAGTTACGTCCAATACGTCCAAAGCCATTAATTCCAACACGAATCACGATAATCCCGCCTTCTTAAATAATGAGTTTTCTCATTAAGCACAGTCAATAATCACTACATTGTGATGAGTAAATCCTATCAGTCGGCCTAATCAGCCAATAAATCAGGTGTGAGCCCCGCCTCAGTGTCAGGAATGCCTAGATCGTGAGCACGCTTATCTGCCATCGCAAGCAGGCGGCGAATCCGTCCCGCAATTGCATCTTTTGTCATCGGAGGTGAGGCCAATGAACCCAGCTCCTCTAGGCTCGCCTGTCCATAATTAATCCGAAGTTCACCTGCATCCTTCAAATGTCCAGGAATCTCTGGACCTAAAATCTCTAGGGCCCGGGCCACGCGGGCAGATGCCGCAACTGCGGCGCGAGCAGATCGACGAAGATTGGCATCATCAAAATTGGCGAGACGATTAGCGGTGGCACGAACCTCGCGGCGCATCCGACGCTCTTCCCAGGCGAGGACGCTCTCGTGTGCTCCTAAGCGGGTCAAGAGCGCACCAATTGCATCTCCATCGCGAATAACTACCCGATCCACATTTCTGACTTCACGAGCCTTTGCTGCAATTCCCAATCGACGTGCTGCGCCAACCAGAGCGAGAGCTGCTTCGGGGCCAGGACAGGTAATTTCCAAGGCAGATGAGCGGCCTGGTTCAGTTAATGAACCGTGAGCCAAGAAGGCTCCACGCCAGGCAGCTTCGGCATCGCAGATTCCGGCGGAGACGACTTGCGGCGGTAAGCCTCTGATCGGCCTGGAGTGGCTGTCGACTAAGCCAGCTTGGCGAGCCAACGCATCTCCTTCGGAGACGACACGAACCACATATCTACTTCCCTTGCGCAACCCACTTGGCGAGAGCACGGATAACTCGCTCTCATGTCCATAAATTTCGGCTATATCTTTGCGCAATCTGCGCGCCGCTTGCGCGGTATCAAGCTCTACCTCAATGACGATCTTTCCGGAGGCGATATGCAGGCCACCAGCAAAGCGGAGCAGGGCTGAAACTTCGGATTTTCTGCAGCATGGCTTGGTGATGTTGAGGCGACTCAACTCATCCTTCACTGCTGCAGTCATTGCCATGCGGCAATCTAAGCAGGGTTCACTCGATAATGTGTGAGAAAACCGAACGAAGTTTTAGAACATCATGATGGTAACTGCCTGGGGTTTGCGAGAGTGAGGTCACCACGAGTTCTCCTCCCAAACCCTCAACCAAACCTTTAAGGCGGGAGTTGACTTCAATTGCAGCGGGATCGACGATGGCGAAATCAATACGCAACTTTGGTTGGTGCTGCAGCATAAATTCCAGATGATCGGCGGCCGATGAACCAGCGAATTCGTCAACAGAGTCGGGTTCTGGGAGATTGAGAACCATGATCCGTTTAGCCGCAGAGTTGACCACGGCATCTGCCAATTCAGGCAGAATCAGATGCGGCATGACACTAGAGAACCAGGAGCCGGGGCCGATAGTGATCCATTGTGCATCTTGTAGCGCACTCAATACCTGCGGAGTCACCCGTGGATTTTCCGGAATGAGGCGGAGCGATTCGATACGCCCTTTAGTTGTCGCAACCTGCACCTGGCCACGGACTATCTTTCGTCCATAGGCAGTGTTGAAGGTGCCCTCAATATCTAGGGGGTCGAGCGACATCGGCAATACCTCGCCGACGATGCGCAAGAGATTTCCAACCTGTCGAATCCCTCGAACAGTGTCGCCATCCATATCCCAGAGCGCCATCATGAGTAAGTTTCCAAGAGCATGCCCGCGCAGTGCGCCCTCCCCGGTAAAGCGATACTGCATTACCTCTGCCCAGCCACGCCCCCACTCATCATCACTGCAGAGAGCTGCTAAGGCCATCCGTAAATCTCCTGGAGGAAGTGATCCGAATTCCGCGCGCAAGCGACCGCTTGATCCACCGTTATCGGCGACGGTTACCACCGCAGTTATTTCGGAGGTGATACCGCGTAGCGCTGTGAGAGTAGCGGCGAGTCCGTGTCCGCCACCCAGGGATACTATTTTTTGGTTATTCATTCCTTAAAGTTCACGGCCCAGGTCTCGATGAATCGCGGTCGCTTCAATCCGCTGATCCCCTACCACTCCTCGCTCATTGAAGAGACGAGAGAGCTCTTCGGCGATGGCGACGCTACGGTGCTTTCCGCCGGTACATCCAATCGCAAGAGTCAAGTACTTACGCCCCTCGCGGAAGAATCCCGAGGCCATCGTCTCAAAGAGTGATTGGTACTTTTCGAGAAAATCCTGCACATTCTCTGTTCCTAAAACGCGTTCCGAAACTGCATTGTCTAAACCAGTGAGTGGACGAAGCTCTGGATCCCAATGCGGGTTCGCAATAAAACGACAATCTACGACGAGATCGGCATCAACGGGAATCCCGTACTTGTATCCGAAGGAGAGAACATTCACTCGGAGATCAGCAGTGGAAGATGTCGCGAAGAGTTCTTCGATCTTCTGTTCCAACTGGTGAATATTAAATGAGGAGGAGTCGATCAGCACATCTGCGACAGAACGAACTTCGCGAAGTCGTTCGCGTTCTTTAGCTATCCCGTCGAGAATTCGATCATTGCCTTGTAGCGGATGCGGCCTGCGAGTTGATTCAAACCGGCGTACCAAGACATCATCATTGGCATCTACAAAGAGAACTTGGCGCTCAATTCCGCGTTCGGCCAGTTGGCTCAACGCGCTACTGAGATTTCCGAAGAATTCTCGCCCTCTGACATCAATTACAACGGCGATCTTGGAGGTGCTATTCGCTGCCATATCGAAGAGATTGGCGAGGAGCGCCGGCGGCAGATTATCGACGACATACCAACCGAGATCTTCGAGTACGTGGGCCACCGTGGAGCGTCCAGCCCCACTCATTCCAGTAATAATTACAACCTTGGCGTTCATATTAGGAAGTCTATCCTCGGATTTCGCCAGTTCCCAGATCAACATGTGGCTCGCCATCCGCAGCGAGTGGAAGCGATTGCGCAATGATTGATGCGATCTTCTCCCCGATTCCCGGCACAGCAGCTATCTCCTCAAGAGTGGCCTTTCTTATGGCACCCACCGAGCCAAAGCGAGCCAAGAGTGCTCTGCGACGCACCTCCCCCAACAGCGGAATCTCGTCGAGCAATGACTCGAGCATCACTGCAGATCGCTTTGATCGATGGAAGGTAATGGCAAAGCGGTGAGCTTCATCTCGGACGCGCTGCAAAAGATAGAGACCTTCGCTATGGCGCGGCAAAATAATCGGATCGGAGTTCTGCGGAAGCCAGACTTCTTCCAGCCGCTTGGCTAATCCCACCAATGGAATATCTTGGAGGCCGAGCGCCAGAAGCGCTTGATATGCCGCATTGACCTGTGGAGCGCCGCCATCCACCACGATCAACTGTGGTGGGTAGGCAAACTTCGGTCGCGCTCCGCCCTGCATCTTCAACTCATCCATGTCGATATCGCGCTCTGCCAAATATCTCTTAAGACGGCGCGTAAGAACATGGTTCATGGCGCGAGTATCGTCGAAGCCGGCATCATCATCGATAGCGAATCTTCGATAATCGGCCTTCTTCGGCTGGCCATCTTCAAAGACCACCATCGAGGCGACCATATGCTTGCCTTGGATATTTGAGATATCAAAGCACTCGATTCGCAAGGGGAGTTCGTTCAAACCCAGCGACTCTTGAATCTCATTGAGCGCTCTACCCACGACTGCGACATCGTTTGAGCGTTTGCTTAAGTATTGGATGAGAGCCTGTTGAGCGTTGCGCTGCACCGTTCGCATCATCTCGAATTTTTCACCGCGCTGCGGGACGGCAATCGATACCTTGTGACCTGCTCCTGCGGAGAGCCATTCAATGAGCGCTGGTGCATCCACGGGATCGCGGTCAACCAAAATCTCAGAAGGCGCTTTATTTTCGATGTAGATCTTGGCAAGTGCAGCAGTGATTACATCTTCATCTTCCAGAACGTCGGCCAGGTCGATGATCCAAGCCCGCGACGCGACGATGCGGCCAGCCCTAATAGAGAAGAGAGAAGCCGCGGCATGCGTGACCTCTTCGTGAATTCCGATGAGATCGGCAGAGAAATTGTTGTTCAGTGAGGTTTCGGTGAACTCAGTCGTCTTCCCCAGCGCCTCTAATTGATCACGCAATCTGGCTGCGAGCTCGTACTCCTCATTGCCAGCGGCCCGTTCCATATCGAGCTGAAGCAATTGGGCAATATCGGTCGGATTGCGATCGAGATAGGTGACGAGGTTTTTAGCTAGAGCGGTGTGCTCATCTTGCGAGATCCAGCCGACGCAGGGAGCGGAGCATTTGCCGATATCCCCCAAAAGGCATTGGCGTTTGGTTGCCACCGCGCGATTGAAGTTGGGTTGAGTACAGGCTCGTATTGGAAAGATCTTCTGCAGGACTTCGACAGTCCCCCGCAACGCCCAAGTATTGGTAAATGGACCAAAGTAGCGATTGCCCTTTATATGTTTCTGGCGCGAGACGAAGAGCCGGGGGTACTGCTCTGAGAGTGAGACTGCTAAGTAAGGGTAGGTCTTATCGTCTTTAAATTGCACATTGAATTGTGGATTTTCCGATTTGATCCAGGTGAACTCCAGGGCTAGCGCTTCAATCTCGGTAGCAACGATCGTCCAATCCACGCGCACCGCGGTGTGCACCATTCGATATGTCTTAGCGGCCAGGTTGGAGCCAAAGTATGAGTTGAGGCGATTCTTAAGATTCTTTGCCTTGCCCACATAGATCACACGGTCGTTCTTATCGTAGAAGCGATAAACCCCAGGTTCGGTGGGGATGTTGCTCGGACGATAATCCGCTGGATTGCTCACGGCTAGTGAAGTACTTCCGCCAAGAATTTCCCGGTGTAACTAGCAGAAACTTTTGCCACGGCTTCGGGTGTGCCTTCAGCGATTACAGTTCCGCCGCCGGCGCCACCTTCTGGACCAAGATCGATAACCCAGTCCGCTGATTTAATGACATCCAGGTTGTGTTCGATAACGACAACGGTATTTCCGGAATCAACCAGACGATTGAGAACTATCAAGAGTTTGCGGACATCTTCAAAGTGCAAGCCTGTAGTTGGTTCATCCAGCACATAGATAGTGCGCCCAGTCGATCGACGCTGCAACTCAGTCGCCAACTTAACGCGTTGGGCTTCGCCACCAGAGAGGGTCGGAGCCGATTGGCCGAGGCGGACATAACCCAAACCAACGTCGTTGAGCGTCTTTAAATAGCGAGAAATCGCGGGAACGGACTCAAAGAAATGTGAAGCTTCTTCAATGGGCATCGCCAGCACTTGTGCGATCGTCTTGCCCTTGTAGTGAACTTCTAGGGTCTCGCGGTTGTAACGCGCCCCGTGACAGACCTCGCAAGGAACATATACATCGGGCAGGAAGTTCATCTCGATAGTGATGGTGCCATCACCAGAGCAGTTTTCGCAGCGGCCACCCTTGACATTGAAGGAGAAGCGACCCTGCTGATAGCCGCGGATCTTCGCCTCAGTCGTCTCCGCAAAGAGCGCACGAATCTTGTCGAACACCCCCGTGTAAGTCGCAGGGTTGGATCGTGGAGTTCTACCGATGGGTGATTGATCCACGTGGACGACCTTGTCGAGCTGATCGATTCCGGTGATAGTGCGATGGCGACCTGGAACGATGCGGGCTCCGTTGAGTTTATTTGCCAGTACCGAATAGAGAACATCATTAACCAAAGTTGATTTTCCAGAACCGCTGACGCCAGTAACGGCAACAAAGAGCCCCAAAGGGAATGCGACGTTGATGCTCTTGAGATTATTCTCTTTCGCCTCTTTAACGACGACGCTGCGCTTAGCATCACCCACGCGACGTACTGTTGGAAGTGGGATAGACCTACGACCCGCTAAATAGTCACCTGTGATTGATTCTGGAGCGTTGATCAGCGCCTGATAATCACCAGATGAAACGACCCTGCCACCGTGCTCCCCCGCGCCGGGGCCAATATCGACGATCCAGTCGGCGATACGGATGGTGTCTTCATCGTGTTCGACAACGATCAAGGTATTACCTAGATCGCGCAACCGTGTCAGAGTTTCGATAAGGCGTCGGTTATCGCGCTGATGCAAGCCGATGCTCGGCTCATCTAAAACATAGAGAACTCCAGTGAGGCCAGAACCGATCTGCGTAGCAAGGCGGATACGCTGCGCTTCACCTCCAGAGAGGGTTGCCGCAGGACGCTCGAGTGAGAGGTAGTCCAAGCCCACATCGAGCAAGAAGCCGAGACGTGCATGCACCTCTTTAAGAACGCGATCGGCGATCTTCTTCTCGCGGGCGTTGAGTGAAATCTTTTTGAGGAAAACTGCGCAATCGGCGATTGAGAGTTCACAGATCTCCCAAATATTCTTACCGCCTAAAGTCACTGCGAGAACTTCGGGCTTAAGTCGGGCGCCTTTACAAACCGGGCAGGGAGTTTCGCGCATATACGCTTCATATTTTTCGCGGCTGAAATCCGAGTCGGTTTCCGAGTGCTTACGCTCAATAAATCCAAGAACGCCTTCAAATCCAGTGGAGTAATTGCGAACGCGGCCGTAGCGATTCTTGTACTTCACGTGTACTTCATAATCCGAGCCATGCAATACCGCTTCGCGCGCCTTGATGGTCAACTTGCTCCACGGTTTGTCCATGGAGAAACCCATCTCATCAGCCAACCCCTGCAACAATCGACCGAAATATTCTGCGGAGTGACCGCCAGACCAGGGAGCGATGGCTCCTTCGGCGAGTGAGAGCGAATCATCGGGGACTACAAGCTCTTGATCGACTTCGAGGCGGGTACCAATTCCAGTGCAATCGGGGCAGGCGCCAAATGGTGAGTTGAAGGAGAAGGAACGTGGTTCCATCTCTTCAAAGGAGAGTCCGCAATCGTGGCAGGCCATATGCTCGCTAAAGACCCGCTCTTTCTCCGGATCGGTCGCCTTGGCATCAACAAAATCGAGGACAACTACTCCGCTGGCAAGCTTGAGGGCGGTTTCGATCGAATCGGTGATTCGTGACTTGGATTCCTTTTTAACTGCCAGGCGATCCACGACAACTTCGATGGTGTGCTTCTCTTGCTTCTTGAGTTTGGGAACTTCATTTAAGGAGTAAACGGTTCCATCAACACGCGCGCGCGAGAAACCCTGCGTTGTGAAATCTGTGAAGAGATCAACAAACTCTCCCTTGCGTTCCCGGATCACCGGAGCGAGTACTTGAAAACGAACTCCCTCTTCCAGCGCCAAGATCTGATCCACGATGTTCTGCGGGGTCTGCCGCGCAATGGCCTTGCCACAATTAGGGCAGTGCGGCCGACCAGCGCGGGCAAAGAGCAGGCGTAGGTAGTCATAAACCTCGGTGATTGTTCCAACGGTAGAACGTGGATTGCGGTTGGTGGATTTCTGATCAATCGATACCGCGGGCGATAACCCTTCAATGAAATCGACATCGGGTTTATCCATCTGCCCCAGAAATTGGCGAGCGTAAGCCGAGAGAGATTCCACATATCTGCGCTGACCTTCGGCGAAGATGGTGTCGAAGGCGAGTGAAGATTTGCCAGAACCAGAAAGTCCAGTGAAAACAATTAAGGCGTTGCGCGGGAGGTCGAGTGAGACATCCTTCAAATTATGTTCGCGGGCCCCGCGAATGATGAGGCGATCGGTCGTCATACCCCTGCCTCCTCCATGCCCCGTAGTTCGCGCTTCAAGTCGCGCAATTCATCGCGAAGCCGGGCCGCCAATTCAAATTGCAACTCTGCCGCCGCTGATTTCATCTGATCCGTGAGGGATTCTATGAGAGCGAGCAGCTCCTGTCGCGGTAAAGAGGTTCCAGCAGGTCTTTGATGTCTGATCGCCGGGGTTTGGTTCGCCTTGTTCTTGTTGCCCTGCGTCAGAGCACGGGTATCTTCAGCCTCTTTTGTGATCAGATCGGTGATATCGGCGATCTTCTTCCGTAGTGGTGTCGGATCAATGCCATTTTCTAAATTGTAAGCAACTTGCTTCGCGCGCCGCCTATTGGTCTCATCGATCGCCTGTGCCATCGCGGGGGTGATGCTGTCGGCGTACATATGAACTTCGCCAGAGACATTTCGCGCAGCACGTCCAATTGTTTGGATCAACGATGTGGCCGAACGGAGGAAGCCCTGCTTGTCTGCATCGAGAATCGCGACGAGCGAGACTTCTGGAAGATCGAGACCTTCGCGCAACAAATTGATACCGATCAAAACATCGTATTCACCCGAGCGAAGTTCGCGCAGGAGTTCAACGCGGCGCAAGGTGTCGACTTCAGAGTGCAGGTATCGCACCCTGACCCCCAGACCAAGGAGATAATCGGTCAGATCCTCTGACATCTTTTTAGTGAGAGTTGTGACAAGCACGCGCTCATTGCGTTCGGCGCGCAGATGAATCTCGGCCAACAAATCATCGATCTGACCCTTAATTGGTTTAAGGATGATCGCCGGATCGATGAGTCCGGTGGGACGAATAACTTGTTCAACAACGTCGCCCTTAACTTTCTCCAATTCATACTTGCCAGGAGTAGCAGAGAGATAGACGGTCTGTCCCTTGCGCGTCAGAAACTCATCGAATCGCAAAGGTCGGTTATCCATCGCACTAGGCAGGCGGAATCCATGCTCCACTAAGGTCCGTTTACGGGAGGCATCCCCCTCATACATCGCACCGATCTGGGGCACGGTTACATGGGACTCATCGATAACAACGAGAAAATCCTCGGGGAAATAATCGAGGAGGCAGTTTGGTGGAGAGCCCGCGGAACGGCCATCGATATGACGGGAATAGTTTTCGATGCCACTGCAGAAACCCAGCTGTTGCATCATCTCAATATCGAAGGTTGTACGCATACGCAGCCGTTGCGCCTCTAGAAGCTTGCCCGCCTTTTCAAATTTGAGAACGGCCTCTTCCATCTCTACCCCGATATCGACGATCGCCCGCTTCATGGTCTCGTCGCCCGCCGAGTAGTGCGAGGCGGGAAATATATACATCTCGCTCTCGTCACGAATGATCTCGCCGGTCAATGGGTGGAGAGTCATGATCTTCTCGATCTCATCGCCAAACATCTCAATACGGATGGCATGCTCTTCGTACATCGGAATAATGTCAATGGTATCGCCGCGGACACGAAAAGTGCCGCGCTCGAAAGCCATATCGTTGCGCTTATATTGAATATCAACGAAGCGACGCAGAAGTTGATTGCGTGGAGTGGAATCACCCACGCGGAGTCTGATCATACGATCCACATATTCTTGCGGCGTACCCAGACCATATATACAGGAAACGGTCGCTACAACAATTACATCGCGTCGTGTCAGGAGAGAGTTGGTCGCCGAGTGGCGTAACCTTTCGACCTCCTCATTAACCGAGGAGTCCTTCTCAATAAAGGTATCTGATTGCGGAACATATGCTTCCGGTTGGTAATAGTCATAGTACGAAACAAAGTATTCGACCGCATTGTTAGGAAGTAACTCTTTAAATTCGTTGGCTAGCTGCGCCGCCAATGTTTTGTTCGGTGCAAGTACCAAGGTCGGCCGCTGCAACTGCTCGATCAACCAAGCAGTCGTTGCCGACTTTCCGGTACCAGTAGCACCCAGGAGAACGACATCCTTCTCCCCCGCCTGAATGCGGCGTGTCAGATCTGCTATCGCAGTTGGCTGATCGCCCGAAGGAATGTAATCACTGATAACTTCAAAGGGTTTTACTTTCCGTTGCAGATCGGTAATGGGACGCACTACATCCCCATCCGTGCTGGGTAGAGGCGATCGTCATACAGATTTTCGACTTGGCGCAGCAGATCATCTTCACTACCTTCGTTGATCAAAATTGCATCAGCTATCGCTGCGCGCTGCGCATCAGTGGCTTGCGCCTGCATCCGTTGGGTCACCTGATAGTCCTTCATTCCGCGGTTAATGAGTCGGGCGCGGCGAGTATCCTCGCTAGCACTGACAGTCACCACGAAATCAAAAGGGTACGGGTACTCACTCTCCGCCAGCAGCGGGATCTGGCTCACCAAAATCGCCCCGGGATCGAGCCCGGCCACAACCTCGTCGAAGGCGGCCCGAATCTTCGGGTGGGTTATCGCCTCTAAATCTTTGCGGGCGATTCCGTCGTCAAAAACAATCTCGGCTAATTTGGCGCGGTCTAGATTTCCTTCACGCAAGACGCCATCGCCAAAGCGAACGAGAATTTCATCAAAACCCTCCGTGCCCCGTTCCACGACATCGCGCGCCAATTGGTCAAAATCCAAGACTTGAGCTCCGCAGGAGGCGAAGTAGGCAGCGGCGAGCGACTTCCCAGAGCCGATCCCACCTGTTAAAGCCACGAGTAGCACGCCGTAAGCCTACTCATGGAGATTTGACTCGGCACACTGATGAAAATGTAAAAGGCCCCGACGCTAGCGTCAGGGCCTTCAACTCTATGGGAGTCGCTCGAGGATTACTCTGCGACCTCTTCAGCCTCTGGAGTTGCGGCGGCATCTGCTGCCTTCGCCTCTGCCTTCTGCTTCTTGTGGGCAAGGAAACGAGTTTGAGCTTCGGTGTACTGACGCTCCCACTCTTCGCGCTGCGTTTCAAAGCCGGGGCGCCACTCTTGGGAGTCAGCATCAAAGCCCTCTGGGTAGATGAAGTTTCCTTCAGCATCGTAACGCGCTGGCATTCCGTATTGGCTGGGATCGAATGCTTCGATCTCAACTTCATGACCCTCATTAGCCTGCTTGAGAGAAAGAGAGATACGGCGACGCTCAAGATCGATATCGATGATCTTTACAAAGAGCTCATCTCCAACTTGAACAACCTGCTCTGGGATCTCGACGTGGCGTTCGGCCAACTCTGAGATGTGAACCAAGCCTTCGATTCCTTCGAAGACGCGAATAAATGCGCCGAATGGAACCAACTTGGTGACTTCACCAGGAACAACTTGATTGATGGTGTGGGTGCGAGCAAATGCCTGCCATGGATCTTCTTGGGTTGCCTTGAGTGAGAGTGAAACACGCTCGCGCTCGAAATCAACTTCGAGAACTTCAA
>JBAXVT010000020.1:0-21559 GCA_037128715.1 Actinomycetes bacterium | reverse complement strand
AATCACTTTGAAAGTATTGAAGATGCTCTAGCCGCCGCTCACGACGCCGATGAGAGACTGACTCCTGCATTGCGTAAGAAATTGATTGAAGGTTCGGATTACGTAGCTATCGCTCCGAAGTTGGTGCACTGCGCCTTGGATGTTCCCATCCCATCAATGTCAATCGCGATGCCAACCAAACCTCTTGATATGTCACAAATCTGGCAGTATAAAGAGCAGTATGGTCTCGGATCATCCATCGATCGCATGATTGCAGCTCTCAATTGGTAATCTCTAAGACACTCGTCATTGTTCCTACATATAACGAGGTAGCGAATATCACCGATGTAATTCAAAGATTGAAATTTGCTACATCTGATGTGGACATTCTTATAGTTGATGATAATTCTCCGGATGGAACTGGCGCAGTGGCAGATTCTCTGATCGACCCTAGAACTCATGTTTTGCACCGCTCCGAAAAAGGTGGATTGGGTCCGGCATATCTGGCGGGATTTCATTGGGGTTACGATCGCGGTTACGAGTCTTTCGTGGAGATGGATGCCGATGGAAGCCATCAACCCGAGGAAGTAATCCGACTAATTGCGGCATCTGCCGGCAATGATCTCGTCCTCGGAACAAGATGGATGCCCGGAGGTAGCGTCGTCAATTGGCCAATCTCGCGGCGATTAATCTCGCGTTTTGGCACCCGCTATGCCTCTCTGGCCTTGGGGTTATCCTTTAGAGATTTGACCAGTGGATATCGACTTTTGAGTCGTCGTTTAATCGAAGATATCTTTGATTCACAATTGACGACAATTGGTTATGGATTCCAAATTGAGATAGTTCGCATCGCTGACTCTCACGAGAGAGTGATCGTTGAAGTGCCGATTACATTCGTTGAAAGGGTGGCGGGAAGCTCTAAGATGAGTCGCAAAATCGTCATTGAGGCGTGGAGAAAGACCACAATCTGGGGTTTGCAGCGTATGGTTAATCGCCGATAATCTACATTATGTAAAGTAAAAAGATTAGCCGTTGATAGCCAACTCCTCGATCGGCGTACACGAACAGACCAGATTGCGATCTCCATATACCCCATCGATTCGACCAGTCGCAGGCCAATACTTACCCTTATGGGCCATCTCAGGGTCGGTTCCCAGCGGATAAGCACCCATCTCACGCGAGTACTTGCGATCCCAGTTAGCGCGGAGAAGGTCGCTATCGGTGTGGGGTGCAAAGCGCAGCGGCGACTCTTCGATGGTTATCTCGCCATGCTCGATATCGGAGATCTCCGCTCTAATCGAGATCATGGCGTTGATAAAGCGATCGAGCTCACCCAGATCTTCAGATTCGGTCGGTTCAATCATCAGAGTTCCGGCAACCGGGAAGCTGACGGTAGGGGCATGGAAGCCGTAGTCCATCAGGCGCTTCGCCACATCATCGACCGTGGCACCAGTCTTCTTGGTGATTTCACGAAGATCGACGATGCACTCGTGTGCGATAAATCCATGGGCTCCCTTATAGAGAACAGGGAAATGTGGATCTAACTTTCGGGCGATGTAATTGGCCGAGAGAATGGCGACCTCGGTGGCACGGGTTAGACCGTCTCCCCCCATCATCTGGATATAACTCCAAGAGATCGGCAGGATTCCCGCAGAACCAAATGGTGCAGAGCTGACGGGTCCAGGACCAGTCCCCGATCCCACCGTTAGATCGAGCGGATGGTTAGGTAGATACGGCGCCAAGTGGGCGCGTGAGATGACTGGACCTACACCCGGTCCCCCACCGCCATGTGGAATACAAAATGTTTTATGGAGATTGAGATGTGAGACGTCAGCACCGAATTTTCCAGGTTGGGCCAGACCAACAAGAGCATTGAGATTTGCTCCATCTACATAAACTTGGCCACCGGCATCGTGCACCAGTCCGCAGATCTCTGAGATGGCCTCCTCAAAGACACCATGTGTCGACGGGTACGTAACCATGAGGGCCGCGAGACGATCACTATATTCGGCGATTTTACTTTTCAGATCATCTACAGAGACGTTGCCCGCTTCATCACATGCGATGACCACAACTTTCATTCCTGCCATTACCGCACTCGCTGCATTGGTCCCGTGCGCGCTAGAAGGAATCAAACAAATATCTCGTTCGGTCGCACCTTTATGATCCAAGAAATTTCGAATCGCCAAGAGGCCAGCAAACTCACCCTGCGAACCCGCGTTAGGTTGTAACGACACCGCATCGTATCCCGTGATTGCGATTAACCAATCCGAAAGTTCTTGTATTAGTCGGCGGAAACCTAAACTCTGTCCCGCAGGTGCAAATGGATGCAGCGAAGAAAATTCAGGCCAAGTAATTGGAATCATCTCGGTAGTTGCGTTGAGTTTCATCGTGCAAGACCCAAGTGGAATCATGCTGCGATCCAGCGCCAGATCACGGTCGGCCAAGGTGCGAATATACCGGAGCATCGCGGTTTCGGAGTGATATGTATTAAAAATTCTATGCGTTAAGAACTTTGCTCCGCGCATAAGGCCAGCAGGTACTCCATCTTTCTTCTCGACCAAAGGTGCCGCAAAGATCGCAAGAAGATCAACGATATCTCGATCGGTCACGGTCTCATCGAGTGATATACCGACGCTCTCTTCCGAAACTTTACGAAGATTAATTCCGCGCTCCGCCGCGCTCTTAATAACTTCTGCGGCCTTCACTTGGTTAACCACGAAGGTATCGAAAATCTCACCCTGAGCGATCTTGAACCCAGCAACCTGAAGTGATTCGCGCAATGAGTGCGCGTGGTTTCTAATGCGATTAGCGATTGATTGCAATCCATCCGGACCATGCCACATGGAGAAAAATCCCGACATAACCGCCAGCAATACTTGAGCGGTACAAATATTAGAGGTGGCTTTATCGCGGCGAATATGTTGCTCTCTGGTTTGCAAAGCAAGCCTAAAGGCCGGATTGCCATGTACATCCAGACTCTGTCCCACCAATCGACCTGGTATTGAACGCTCTAAACCGGAGCGGACCGCCATAAATCCGGCGTGTGGTCCCCCAAAACCCATTGGAACACCAAAGCGTTGTGCCGATCCGATTGCTACATCAGCACCGTACTCCCCCGGCGACTTATACAAGGTAAGAGATAAGAGATCGCAGGCAACAATTGCGAGTGCACCGACGCCATGAATTGCGGAGACCGCGGGAGCTAAATCGAATACCTGACCGTATGTCGATGACTGTGCGATGATCGCGCCAAAAATTGCCTCACCCATATCCTGCAAAGTCTCTTGCGTGCCTTCGATGATGGAAATCTTTAGGGGCTTTGCTCGGGTATGGATCACAGCTTTGATCTGTGGGTGAAGGTGAGAATCAACAAAGAATGCCGCCTCATCGCTACCCGTCCACACGCGTCGGGCCAAGGTCATTGCCTCGGCCGCTGCTGTTGCTTCATCAAGCATCGATGCATTGGCTATAGGCAGTGCTGTGAGATCTCCGACGACAGTTTGAAAGGCGAAGATCGCTTCTAAACGTCCTTGGCTTATTTCTGGTTGATAGGGCGTGTATGCGGTGTACCAGGCGGGATTTTCCAAAATGTTGCGAAGAACTACTGGCGGAGTGATCGTTCCGTAATAACCGATTCCAATATAGGACCGCATCACCTGATTCTCGGCGGCAAATTCTTTGAGCCGTTCAATTGCAGCGACTTCAGATAAAGCCACGGGAAGAAGATTGACTAACTTTTCGCGCATTGCAATATTTTCGGGAACAACTTTCTGAATCAAAGCGTCCAAAGTGGGTTCGCCAATATCGGCCAACATTGACGCGATCTCTCTTTGGTCTGGTCCGATATGGCGATCTACAAAGTTCTCGCGTAAAGACACCTGTCCCCCTTAAGGATGAAAAATCTCCTAGACAAGGATAAGAGTTTTATGCCCCCTTGCGCTTCCTGCGCAGGGACAATTCGTCATTACTTGATGTGATAATGGACCCATCTGCTCCAGACTCGCCCTGTAGATTTGCGAGCGAACCTTCAACTTCGTTCCACACCTTGTTAATTGCGATCCCAAAGACTCCCTGCCCACCCTGGAGCAGATCGATAATTTCATCGGGAGAATTACACTCGTAAATAGAGACTCCATCGCTCATAAGGGTCATGCTCTCTAGGTCTGCCACTCCCCTCTTGCGCAGGTGCTCAACCGCGGTTCGAATATTTTGGAGCGAGACTCCGGTATCGAGGAGGCGCTTAACAATCTTTAGAACGATGATGTCTCTAAAGCTATAGAGGCGCTGTGAACCTGATCCGGCTGCGCTCTTAATGCTCGGTGCGATGAGATCGGTGCGGGCCCAGTAATCGAGTTGACGGTAGGTGATTCCCGCTGCAACGCATGCTGTTGCGCCACGGTAGCCGACCTCTGGGGTTACATCGCTCATCATCACTCACTTCTTGGGAGAGAAGGCCGAAGGGGATCGGCACGACTTAAGGGTAGAACTACCCGGCCAAAAATAGGGAGTACGACACGAGAAACTTTAAACCTTTACTTGAGGCTTAGGAAATCTACGAGGCGAAATCCTCGGGATTGATCTGATCCAGGAACTCGCGAAACTTCTCTACCTCATCCTCAGATTGATCGGGAATCTCAATGCCAGCCTTGGCGAAGAGGGACTCTGCCGCGGTGATAGGCGCTCCAGCGCGCAGCGCCAGGGCGATAGCGTCACTGGGGCGAGCGGAGACTGTAAGCGCCCCCTCCAGGTGGAGTTCGGAATAGAAGACGCCATCGATCAGGTCGGTGAGTTCAACTCGCTCCACCTTGGCATTGACCATATGAAGGACCGAGGTGAAGAGATCATGAGTCAGCGGCCTGGTTGGAACTAAGCCTTGCTGCGCAAAGGCTATCGCCGATGCCTCAACCGCCCCCACCCAGATAGGGAGGTAGCGAATTCCGTCGATCTCTTTGAGGAGAACTATGGGTTGGTTCGAAGGCATCTCAATTCGAACACCTACTACCTCAACCGGGATGCTCATGAAACCTAATTACTTCGCGCGATGCAGACCAGCGCGAACCAAGGAGGCGTGCAACTTCACCGAGAGCGAAGCCAATTCATTGGCGACCTCATCGGCGCGAGCCTTGGCATCGGAGCTCTTCTGGCGCAAGATCGGGGTAATGACCTGTTCGACCAAGCCAATTTCGCGGTCGGCGGCAGATTTAAATGAGCGCAGATGGCGAGCTTCAATTCCAAAGGCGGCGATCGCTGCGATTATCCGGGCCACGGCCAGCGCGTCGGCGTCGTAGTAGCGCCCACGGATGGTGATTAAGCCAAAAGATTCAACTTCGGTCAACTGTTCGTCGGTAAGTTCTGATGATTCCAACAGCTCGCTGCGCGAAAGGCGAAGTTCGCTCTCTCCGGCAAAGTGGCCGGGAGCAAACTCACCATCGACGGTGGCTAGCCGTGGGGTGGCGCTGCCACCTGGTAAAGCAGCTGGTTCTAGACCTCTATCGAGGGCATCTAAATTCTCTTTGATGACGCGTAGCGGAAGATACTGGTCACGTTGGGCGGTGAGGACATAGCGCAGACGTTCCAGATCGACCCCTGTGAACTTTCGGTAGCCCGATGGGGTTCGCTGTGGCTCAATGAGTCCTTCAGATTCCAAGAATCGAATCTTAGAGATGGTGATGTCAGGGAAATCTCCACGAAGTTTTCCAAGCACTTCTCCAATGCTTAGATATGCGCGCGCTGGTACCGCCATTAGTTCGCCCTCCCCTTGAAATATGTCAACCTGAATTTTCCAATTTGAATCTCATCCCCAACAGCAAGCCCCGACTCTTGCACTTGATGTGCATTGAGGTAGCTGCCGTTAAGACTTCCCAGATCTACCACCCTAAAATCTCCTTGCGTCGATCGAGAGATCTTGGCGTGCTTTCGTGAAACTGTTACATCATCTAAAAATATTTCACTCTTCGGGTCGCGCCCAATAAAAGTTTCATCAGAATCTATGAGAAACCGTGCACCTTTATTTGGCCCTGCAATAACAATCAACATCGCTGAACGTTGTGGTAATTGACTTACTATTTCGCGCTCTTCCAGCGAGAGAACTGAAAAAATCTCCTCTAGGGGGCGAGGTTTTGGAACGGATCGAAGTGCAGAGAGGTGAATTGTCGAAGTTAAATCTGGCTTTGCCGGTTCCTCGGGAGCTTTTGAATCGTTCACTTCTCTCCCTCCTTTAAGACCGAGATTAACCCTCAATCTCTATCTTGACTAGAGGCTGACACTATTCATCGCCTGCGGAAAAATCAAGCCGTTAGGGCTTCATACTCCGCACTAGTGAGAAGATCGCTTGGAGCGGCAGAGATTTCAATCTCTGCAATCCAGCCCGCTACATACGGATCCTGGTTAAGCAATTCTGGGTTGGCATCCAATGCGGGATTGACAGATTTTACAATTCCTGTAAGAGGTGAATAAATCTCCGATACAGACTTTGTGGATTCAACTTCACCACAAACTGCGCCGGACATGACACTTTGCCCAACCTTTGGAAGTTGAATGTAGACGATATCGCCGAGAGCTCCTTGGGCAAAATCAGTAATACCAATCTGGAAGGTGGTCGCAGATGTTTCGCGAACCCACTCGTGCTCCTTTGTGTATTTCAAATCTGCTGGGACGCTAGACATACTTTCTCCTCTGATCGGAAAGGGCAATCTTGGAATAATCAACTGCAGCTAGAAGGTACAACCCTATCCCCCAGATCGCAAACCCCCATCCAAAAGAATGAGCGAATTGCCCCCAACCGCTATCGCTGCTTAGGAGCAGAAAGGGAAAGGCATAGAGCAGGTTGAAGGTCGCCGCTTTACCAAGAAAGGTGACGGAGAATACTTTTCCACTCTTTCTTCTATACATCCCCAGTAGCAGCACCATGTAAATATCTCGTGCCGCGAGAATCACGACCATCCACCAGGGAATGTAGTGCTTCAAAGCTAGGGCAATAACGGTTGCCGCTATATAGAGGCGATCAATCGTCGGATCCATTGCTGCGCCCAATTTTGATTCCTGATGCAACCAGCGTGCAACCTTGCCGTCAAAGTAATCTGTCGCAGCACCAAGGCCCAGAACGATGTAACTCCAGCCTTTGAGGTTCTCCCCCAGAAGGAGCCAGAGAAATAAAGGGACCCCGAACGCGCGGATCAGAGTCAATCCATTTGGAATAGTCAAAACTTCCTTGCGCGTAATCTGCATTTAGTACTTTCTTTCTTCTCGTTCCCGAACCTTGATCGATACCTCAACAGGGGTACCTTCAAAGCCAAATTCTTCACGGAGGCGACGTTCAATAAACCTACGATAGCTCGGTTCGACCCATTCACTGGAGAAGACAACAAATTTAGGTGGGGCAATGGTGGCCTGCGTTGCAAAGCGAATTTTAGGCTGTTTTCCGCCGCGAACCGGTGGTGGGGTCGCCGCCACTAACGCGCCTAAGAAGGCGTTGAGCTTCGCGGTAGGAACCCGTTTCTCCCAACTGCGAAGTGCGGTACGAAGTGCCGGGGCTAGCCGATCTCTATGCCATCCGGTTTTAGCAGAGAGATTTACGCGCTGCGCCCACGGGTAGCGCTCCAAATTTCGCTCTAACTCTTTATCTAGTTGTTCGCGCCGTTCATCGTCGACAACATCCCATTTGTTCATCACAAGGACCATGGCGCGACCCGCCTCTTCAGCCATAGTGACGATACGTAAATCTTGCTCGGTGAGTGGAAGAGATGCATCGATGACGATTACGGCAACCTCTGCGCGATCTAGCGCCGCGGCGGTTCGCAAACTGGCGTAGTAATCTGTTCCACTGTCGTGAATAGCGCGCTTTCGAATTCCGGCGGTATCAATAAAGCGCCAGGTGTCTCCCCCAAGTTCGATGAGTTCATCGACTGGATCGCGAGTGGTACCAGCTACATCATCAACAAGTACACGTGATTCTCCGGCAAGTGCATTTAAGAGACTAGATTTTCCGACATTGGGACGTCCGACAATTGCGATTCGACGAAATCCATCATCGGGAAGTTCTGATCCAACTTCTGGCAGTTCTTGCACGAGATAATCGAGAAGGTCACCTGATCCACGTCCGTGGAGCGCCGAAACAAAGCGAGGCTCCCCCAGACCTAAATTCCAGAGCGCGTGTGCGTTCTGCTCTTCATTTAATCCATCAACCTTATTGGCGACCAAAATGGTCTTCTTCTTTGATCTGCGCAGCAGTGCAAGCAGCGAGGAATCTTCATCGAGCGCTCCTACTTGTGCATCGACAACAAAGAGCACAACATCGGCCTCCGCAATCGCCATCTCCGCACCAGCGGTAATCTTCTCGGAGATTCCCTCCGGCTTTACCTCCCAGCCTCCGGTATCAATGAGAACGAAGGTTCTTCCATTCCACTCCGCCTCATACTTGACGCGATCTCGCGTAACTCCCGGAGTATCTTCAACGATCGCCTCGCGACGTCCGATGATTCGATTTACCAGGGTCGATTTTCCGACGTTGGGACGGCCGATGATGGCCACTTTAGGCAGACCTAAAAGCGAGCGCTCCTTGGCCCATTGCCAAATAACATCGACGACCTCAGGAAGGTCGAGCAAGGTTGAATCAATCTCTAACGCGTCCTCAGCCATACGCATCGGTGAAACTTTCCGCGTGGAGTCGATGAGATCGCGTTCTTGCAATGATTGCGAGACCTCATCAGTCGAGGTGGGATCCAGGAGCTCGCGTTCGCGACGTAGCGCACGCTGCTGTAGATCGGCGTAAAGAAAGATCTTTAGCGGTGCCTGCGGCGCGACTGCAGTTCCAATGTCGCGACCTTCTACAACTATCCCATGCGGAGCTTCGTCGATGATTCGCTGTTGGACTTCGAGCAGGTAGGCGCGCACTTCTGGGTAGGCGGAGAAGATTGAAACTTGATCGGTTACCCGCGGTGATCGAATGTCAGCGGTGATATCCATCTCTCCGACGAATATCCGCGGCTCGATGGGATCTCCATTAAAAACTATCTCTTCTTGGAGGGCGTACTCGACCAGCTTTTGTGGGTCGGTCAGACCCTCTTTAAGCGCCAGCCAGGTCACCGCGCGATAGAGCGCTCCCGTATCGAGGTACTGCCAGTTGGCGCGTTGTGCTACCGCGCGGGCGGTCGATGATTTTCCTGATCCGCTGGGACCATCTATTGCTATTACGACGGTCGACATATGAGTACCTTAACGCCTTATGTGTGAGGCAGATTTCCTTCAGCCGATCGATTCCCGCGCGGGATGAACCTTCCAACCATCTTTCAGCAATTGCTCGTAGACCTTCGATGAATCAGCCTTCGACAAGGCCAGTGTCACAAGTCCACTCTCCTGCCCCGGGGTATGTTCAATGGTGAGGTCTTCGACGTTAGCTGAAACCAGCGCACAGGCATCGAATATCTCTGCCAGCTGACCTGGCTTGTCCGCGATGATGATGGGCAGGTACCAATAATCCCGCTTCTTCCCACCATGCTTACCGGGAATCCGAGCGTGATTCTCCCGGCCCAGATCAAGGATCTCCCTCGTCTTGCGGAGGTCATCATTTTGTAGAGAAGTCGATAAATCTTCAAGGTGCTTTAACAATATATTTAAGTAGGCCACCACCGCCGGGCTATTGGCATGTAAGAGTTCGGACCAGAGCTCCGAATTTGATGCGGCCAAGCGAGAGACATCTTTAAGCCCCTGCCCCGCCAAGGAGATATCACGATCTGAAATATCGATCAAAGTTGCAGAGAGGAGAGAGCTCACCACCTGCGGGAGATGCGAGATTCCGGCTATCGCTTGATCATGCTCCTGCGCGCCCAGCCTGACCTGCTTGCCGCCTAAGGCTTCGATAATCTCCAGCGCTCGCTCCAGTGCGAGTGGTGAGGTATTCGAGGTAGGGGTATAAATCCAAATCCGACCTTCAAAGAGGTCTCCCCGCGCCGCCAATACTCCTGAGATCTCCCGCCCCGCCATGGGGTGGGTGGCACAGAAGCGAGAAGATATCTCTGGAAACTCTTCAATCTCTGCCACAACTTCAGACTTTAGACCGCCTATATCCATAACTGTCGATTGAGGGTATCTAGTTGCAAAGGCTTGCACTAACCCCGAGATGGTAGAGATTGGGGTCGCAATGATTATCAACTCAGGTATCGCACCTGCACCAGACTGGCCTATCAGAGATTGCGCGATCCCCTCCGCTTGCGGGTCCTCATCCTCAATGGCGACAAGGTACCCATTGCGCTGCAATCCGAGCGCAATCGACGTTCCAATCAGGCCGGCGCCAACTACCCGAACCTGCGTAAAAGTCGGCACTATTGCGCAATATCCCGGCGTAGAACTTCAGCTCCACGCTTATAAATATGCTTCATCTCCGCATGCGTGCGCTCCGAATAGGCGTGCACCATGACCCGAACTACGAAAGGGAGTGATCCCACCACTGGAATCTCGCGGGCACACATCAGCGGGATATCGCCAAGATCGAGTTTGCGGGCGGCGGCGGCTGGAAAGTCACAGACCAAATCCCCTGTTGAAGTAAATAGGATTGAAATCAGGTCGGCTTTAACCAGGTCATTCTTCTCGAAGAGCTCTGCTAGGAGTTCGGTCACAGCAGATGCCATCTCCTCCGGATCATCAGCTTTTAACTGGGTCGCTCCGCGAATCGCTCGAACTCTCATAGGCCCAGCCTACAGTTTCCGCGAGGTAGCGCGCAGGCGACTCTCACAATGACTCTATAAAGATTCCTTGACAACTCTATTTATCGTTTTATAGGTTCTAGTGAATATCGACATTTTGCAGAGCCACTTTCAAGGTACTCCCATAATATCTTTTTATCGATAATATATGTAAATCGTGAGCACCCAAATATCGATAAATAACTTTTAAGAACTCACGTGAAAGGTATAAAGTCGATAAATAGTTTTTACGAAATTCAAATTATCTATTTATCTTTAAAACCTTGAATAGATTATCAAGTTCTACCTCATTGATCTTGCGGTAACGCCCCACTCCAGTCTCCCCTAGGGCGATGGGACCGAAGTCGGTCCTGACCAAGCGCAGCACCGGCAACTCGTAGTGCTCGAAGATTCTGCGGACGATGTGATAACGACCTTCATGAATCGAGATCTCTACCCAAGAATGCTTGGGGTTAATCTCACGTAAGGTCTTGATCTCAAGTGCACGGGCCAACCCATCCTCGAGCTGAATTCCAATTGAAATCTCCGCCAGCTGCTCTTTCGTCAGCACGCCCTCGATCTCCACCAGATATTTCTTCACCATTCCATATGAGGGGTGGGTGGCACGGTGGGCCAAATCTCCATCATTTGTGAGCAGTATTAGACCCTCACTTTCTCGGTCTAACCGACCTACGTGAAAGAGCCGTTCGCTTCTATCTTTGAAGTAATCCCCTAGCGAAGGCCGGCCATCGGGGTCTGACATGGTGGACAAAACACCTACAGGTTTATGAAAAGCGAGGTAAACATTAGTTTTTTTAGTCGAAATAGACTCACCATCAACCTCAACTTTAGAGATTTCTGGGTCTACCTTTGTTCCCAGCTCCAAGATTTGAAGGCCATCAACGCTTACACGGCCATCTAAGATTAACTGTTCGCTCGCGCGGCGGCTGGCGATCCCGGCATCGGCGAGAACTTTCTGCAGGCGGGTTAGAGCCATTTTGATCCCCTCTCATCACGGCCAATTTGGGCGTGGCAGACCTAATCGGTCATTGAGAAGTCTAAAGGGTATGTCGAGAGAGGGGAAATGCGATCAATCCGTGAGCGTGGCCAGCACCTCATCGAGCCCATCGACATCGGGCAGGAAGGGAGCGAGTGCAGGTAGATCTTCGATTCCCCGAACACCGATCTTCTCTAAGAAGAAGCTAGTCGTGCCATATAAAATTGCTCCGGTCTCCGGTTCAACGCCACGCTCTTCCACCAAGCCACGAGTGAGCAGCGTCTTCATGACCGCCTCTACATTTACGCCACGAATGGCAGAGACCCGGGCCCGTGAAACCGGTTGGCGGTAGGCGATAACCGCCAGCGTCTCCAAGGCTGCCTGGGTGAGTCGGCTCTGCTGACCATCAAGCACAAATTTCTCAACCAATGGGGCTTGATCTGGGTGGCTATAGAAGCGCCATCCCCCAGCTATCTCGCGCAGTTGGAAGCCGCGCCCTTGCTCTTCGTAACTAAGGGCTAGCGCTTTGAGAGCAGCGGTCACAATCTCGGTAGGGACTTCTGTAATCTGAGCCAGGATCAACTCATTAATGGGCTCATCGACCACCATGAGGATGGCTTCCAGCGATCTGTTCAGTTCAAGTTCAGACATTTATTCCTCTTTTGTCTCATTATCAAGGGGCTCCACCGGCAGATCAAATTCATCACTGACGGAAATCTCTGCGTCGGCTCCAGCTACCCAGGTAATCTGCAATTCGCCGAGCGCCACTACCTGTTCAAAACGGACCGCGCCTTCGCGGTACAACTCCAATACAGCCAAGAATCGCGCAACCACCACCAAAGTTGAATCCGCATCCCCAATAAGGCTGCGAAAGCTCGCCCTGCCGCTCTTGCGGAGGAGTTCAACGATCTTGCCCGCCTCTTCTGCCACGCTCACCAGGGTCTGATGGATATGCGCGATGGATAAGACCGGGGCTGACTTCGGTTGCAAGACCCGCTCGGCGATGGCCGCGAAGCGATTCGCGCCGACTCCGATCAAGACTTCTGGCAAGAGGGCAGCGAAATGGCTCTCCATAGCGACTAAGCGCGGGAAACTCTTCTCTGCCAACTCGATGCGACCCTGGAATATCGCCGCTATCTCCTTGAAGGCCCGATATTGCAGCAGGCGAGCGAAGAGCAGATCGCGCGCCTCTAAGAGGGCGAGATCTCCCTCATCTTCGATCTCCCCGCTAGGGAGCAAACGCGCCGCCTTTAGGTCTAAGAGGGTGGCGGCAACAACTAGGAATTCTGTCGTCTGATCGAGATCCCAACCCTGCTCTGCGCCTTCTAAGGCCCGTATGTACGCAATGAAATCATCGGTCACAACACCAAGCGCTATCTCGGTAATATCCATTTTATGTCGTGAAATAAGTTGCAGGAGCAGATCAAAAGGGCCATCAAAGTTACTGAGATGAACTGAAAAGGCGCTCTCGCTGCCCTCAACAATTAGATCACTCATGGGGAGAAAGGTACTCACATCGCGCTTGCCTTGCTGACCGCATCGCCGTAAAGTCCGCGACATGGCAAATAGCACTTCAAAGGTATCTCGACTCGCAGATAAATCGACAAATCGGGATGAGGAGCTAGCGACGACATCATCCGTTCTCGGTCGCGCTCTGCTGGACTTTCCCAGCGCTGTAAGCACTCCAGAGCCAGGTTCTGCGCGCGTAATTTCTATCGTTAACCAGAAGGGCGGGGTCGGTAAGACCACGACCACCATCAACTTGGGTGCCGCTCTCGCTGAACTAGGTCGCCGTGTTCTACTTATCGATTTTGATTCGCAAGCATCGATGACCACCGGTCTTGGTATCAAGCCCTCCCAGATCAAAGAGCAATATGGATCGATCTGGTACCTGCTCAATGATCCGCAGTCGGGTATTCAAAGTTTCATTTTAAAATCAAATGTGCCTGGACTCGACTTTGTCCGGGGCCATGAGGATCTTGCAGCTGCCGAAGCCGCCTTTGTCACTGAGATCGCTAAAGAGCACAAACTCCGCAAAATTCTGGCGCCGGTGTTAGATCAATACGACGATATCTTGATCGATTGCTCGCCATCGCTAGGAACACTGACCATTAACGCATTGACTGCATCGGATGGGGTCTTGATCCCAATGGAGTGCGAATACTTCGCCGTCCTGGGACTCTCACTCGTTAAGAAGACGATCGAGAAGATCCGCGAAAACACCAACCCTCACCTAGTGATCGATGGAATTCTCGCCACGATGTTCGATCGTAAAACCGGTCACTCGCACGATGTTCTGGAATTGATCGATAAGGAATTCCCCAACGAGTTGCTCGACACAATCATCTCTAGAACCGTTAGGTTCTCGGAGTCGACTGTAAAGGGCGAGCCCATCACAACCTATGCCAGCACCTCACTAGGGGCGCTCTCTTATCGCCGCTTGGCGCGAGAACTTATTTCACGAGGAGGGGCCAAATGAGCCGCCGTGTAAGCCTTCCAGGAGCAGAAGAATTGTTCCGCCAGACCACAACTTTGAGTGCAGTTCCGTCGGTTAATCCCACACCTATTGAGGATCAACCACAGGCTTCTATCCCAGCCACCCAAAATAAGAACGCTGTGCGCACAACTCCACGGCGTCGCGTAAATACCTTTGATCGCTCCCCTAGCGGACGCGAGCGTCATGACGAGAAGATCACCGTCTACCTATCCCCTGAAGAACTTTATGATTTAGAACAGGCACGACTAGCCCTTCGCGGAGATTTGGGATTGGCCGTTGATCGCGGTCGCATCGTTCGTGAATCGCTTGCCATTATCATCGCCGATCTGGAAGCCAAGGGCGATCAATCGATTATCGCGCGCAGATTGCGTGGTCGTTAAACTATTTACTCTTAGCGCGTGGATGGGCATTCGAATAATTTTCGCGCAACTTATCAATCGTGACCAAGGTATATATCTGTGTGGTGGTGACAGAGGAGTGCCCTAATAGCTCCTGTACAACTCGAACATCGGCGCCACCATCTAATAGATGTGTCGCATAAGAGTGGCGAAGTGAGTGTGGCGAAACCTCGGTAGCGATATTAGCTCGCTTTGCAGCTTCTGAAACAATGGTCCACATGCTCTGCCTGGACAATCTTCCACCTCGATCGTTGAGAAAGAGCGCCTCTCTATCTTTCGTAACTAGAGCCGGTCTAATACGAATCAAATACTGATCTAAAGCAGCGCGCGCGAAAGTTCCCAGAGGGACGACCCGCACCTTGCTCCCCTTGCCGGTGAGGCGAAGATTTGCAACTTCCCCGCCATCGATCTTCATAACATCGCTGACATTGAGGGAGACAATTTCGGAGATTCGAGCGCCGGTTCCATAAAGCAGTTCAACGATGGCGGTCTCGCGGAGTGCCCGAGGATTGCTGGGCGAGTGGGTCGCGGCGATTAAATCGCTTACCTCCGCAATCGATAACGCTTTCGGTAAACGCCCTTTAACCCGTGGAGGTTTAACATCCTTGATGAGGTTGAGGGATTTCTGCTCCTTGCAGGCGAATTCCACCAGGTTGCGAATTGAAACAACGGCACGGGCGATAGAGCTCTCTGCTAATCCATTCGCTCGCAACCTAGAGATATGACTTTCAACATCCAGTGGCGCGACCAGGGTGAAGTCAGCGACATCAGCAGCAACGATAAATCGCTCCAAGTCGCGGCTGTAGGAAGAGATGGTGTTCTGACTCAAGCCACGCTCTACGATCAAGAAATTGAGGTACTCGCGTAATTGCGAGTTAGCGAGCGTCATTTTCCTTAATCGCGGCGGCAATTAACCCTGCAAAGAGCGGATGCGCTTGGGTAGGTCGCGAGAGAAACTCTGGGTGAGCCTGAGTTCCGACGTAAAAAGGGTGAACTGCAGGATCAAGTTCAACAAATTCCACCAAATGCCCATCGGGGGAAAGTCCCGAAAAAGTTAATCCGGTAGCAGCAATTACATCGCGATACGAATTATTGACCTCGTAACGGTGGCGATGGCGTTCGTTGATTTGAGTGGTCCCATAGAGCTGCGCGACCAACGACCCAGGCACAAGATCGGCAGGATAGAGACCCAGGCGCATCGTGCCGCCCATATCTCCCTTACCCGCCACGATATCTTCTTGGCTCGCCATCGTAGAAATCACCGGATCTGGAGTGCTCTCATCGAACTCAGCAGAGTTTGCCAAAGGAAGTCCCGCCAAATTTCGAGCTGATTCAATCACCATGCATTGCAACCCCAGGCAGAGCCCAAGTGCGGGAATCTTATTTTCACGTGCATATTTGAGGGCGCCCACCTTGCCATTAATTCCGCGCACTCCAAATCCACCCGGTACACAAATTGCATCCACACCCGCCAAATGCTCCGCGGCTCCGGCATCACTTTCACATTCATCGCTGGCAACCCATTTAATTTTGACGCGCGCATTATGCGCAAATCCGCCAGCGCGCAAAGCTTCAGTCACTGATAGGTATGCGTCGGGGAGATCGATGTACTTACCAACAAGGGCCACATTAACTTCATGAGCTGGGTGATGCACCTTCTCTAGCAAAGCATCCCATTCTTCCCAGGCTACGTCAGTGCCGCTCAGAGCAAGGCGACGAACCACATAAGAATCTAGACCTTCGGAGTAAAGCACCTTGGGAATATCATAAATACTTGGAGCATCAACCGCCGCGACTACGGCTTCGAGGTCAACGTCACACATCGCCGAAATTTTACGTTTTACGGCATCTGGAATTGGTCGATCGGAGCGAATAACTATTGCGTCGGGTGCAATACCGATGGAGCGGAGAGCTGCAACGCTGTGTTGTGTGGGCTTTGTCTTCAACTCACCCGAAGGGCCGATGTAGGGCACCAGTGAGACGTGCAAATAAAATACATTTTCGCGGCCCACATCTTGACGAATCTGCCGAGCAGCCTCAAGAAAAGGAAGTGACTCGATATCGCCGACAGTTCCGCCCACCTCGGTAATTACGATATCTACATCAGGGCCCGCCATCGCTCTAATGCGCTCTTTAATCTCATTGGTGATGTGTGGGATTACTTGAACGGTATCCCCTAGATAATCTCCGCGGCGCTCTCGCGCAATGACGTTGGAATAAACCTGGCCCGTCGTGACATTGGCAAAACCCGCCAAATTCCGATTGAGGAAGCGTTCGTAATGCCCGACATCGAGATCTGTTTCCGAACCATCATCAGTTACAAAGACTTCACCGTGCTGAAAGGGATTCATCGTCCCGGGGTCAACGTTGATATAGGGGTCGAGTTTCTGCATGGTCACCCGTAGGCCGCGATCGGAAAGTAGGCGCCCGAGGCTAGAGGCTGTAAGACCTTTTCCGAGACTTGAGGCTACTCCGCCGGTAACGAATAAATGCTTTGTCACATGATTACTGCTCATGGAGTACTAACTTATCACGCTTTCCTGGACCATCTCTAATAGCTCGCGTGCGTGTTCCCTCGCGGTCTCCGATTCCTCTTGTCCTGAGAGCATTCTGGCGATTTCAACACTCCGTTCATCTAGCGAGAGAGGGATGACATCTGAGATGCTCACCAATCCCCCCTCACTCTTTCTCACAACGAGATGATGATCGGCCCAGACGGCAACCTGAGCGAGATGCGTGACCACAATTACCTGGGCCTCTTGCGCCAGTAATCGCAACCTACGTCCAACTTCTACCGCCGCTTTGCCTCCGACTCCAGAATCAACTTCATCAAATATATAGGTCGCCACTGGATTCACCGCGGCGAGAACAACCTCTATCGCCAACATCACTCGTGATAATTCACCGCCACTGGCAACTTTGGTAATGGCTCCCGGAGCGGCTCCTTGATGGCTTGTAAACAAGAGCGTCACTTCATCGAGTCCATGAATTGAATACTCAGAGATTTTTAAACCGGGTTTTGCAGTTACCTCAACGATGATCGCGGAGTGCGGCATGGCCAGGGAATGCAGCTCTGCCGATATCTTCTCCTGCAAATCTAATGCGGTCGCCTGACGGAGTTTGCTTAATTCGCCGGCACTCTTCTGTAATCGCATAAATATTTTCTGCAGATCAATCTCTAAATCCGCGATTCGGCCTTCTCCACCTTCCAGATCGGAAATTCTCTTGGCGCTATCTTCGGCGCGGGCGATTAGTTCAGTAAAGGCGCTATCGCGATCGCTACCCTCGCCATATTTCTTAATTAAGGAGTTGATGGCACTCTTTCGCTCCTGCAGGTATTCCAAACGCGAAGGATCTGCGTCGAGAGCAGAGAGATAGCGGTGTAACGCTCCCAGCGCCTCTTGAAATTCGTAGAGCGAATCACCCAATTGTTGCGCCAACTCATCAAGCGCAGCATCTTTGCCAGAAACATGATCCAGGGAGCGCTTAGCGTTCACCAGCGCTGATGTAACGGGAAAATCCTCGGCATCGATAAAATTTAGCGAGGCACTCACCGCTTGTTGTAATTCATCGACACTATTTAGTCGCGTCAGTTCCGCTTCAATCTCCGATAAGTCCCCCGCCTTGGGAAGGATGAGGTTGAATGCCTTCATAAATTCAGTGAGTCGCGTTATCTCGCGCTCTCGATTGGCTTGATCGCTGCGCAATTGCGCGATCCGAGCTGCCATCTCTTGGTGCTCGGCATAAAGCGCCGCGGCCTCTGCCGCGACCTCTTCACTCTTGCCGAAAACATCCAGAGTTGCTCTTATAAAGGCGGGTTTTGTAAGACGATTGGTGCTCGCTTGCGCATGAACTTCAACTAAATCTTCGGCTAGCTCAGCTACGCGGGTCGCCGTTGTGGGAGCTCCGCCAATGTGGATGCGCGACTTTCCATCGCTCGTTACAGTGCGAGAGATGAGGAGTGATCCGGCTTCGACCTCTGCCCCCATCTCATCGAGGGATTCCTGCAGTGAATCTGCGATCGCGAATCGACCGGAAGCAACCATCCGCTGCGCACCCGTGCGCACCTTATCGGCGTCGGATTTGCCTCCCAATATTAAGGAGAGGGCCGTGAGCACCATGGTCTTGCCAGCGCCGGTCTCTCCGGTGAGAACATTGAGTCCCGATTTAAATTGAATTTCAGCCGATTCGATAACGCCTAAATTGCGGATACTTATCTCTTCTAGCCCGCGAAAGTTCTCACTCACCGCGCCAGCCTTCAATAGGCAATTTAAATTTAGCCACGAGACGATCGGTGAAGACCGCCGACTCGACGTGCAGAATTTCAACGCGGTGCGGTGACTTACTGATAATCACGCGATCACCATTGAGAAGCGGAACTTTGCGCATCCCATCGGCAGTCACCATCGCCTCTGGAGATTCAATATCAATGACGACGGTAGATGCCGGCGAAATCACCATGGGCCTTGAGAAGAGGGCATGTGCTGCGAGTGGCAATACAACAATTGCTTCTACTTCCGGCCATACGACCGGTCCTCCCGCTGAAAAGGCATATGCTGTTGAACCCGTTGGCGTGGAGCAGATAACCCCATCGCAACCCCAGTGCGAGAGCGGACGGTCATCAATCTGGACAAAGACCTCAACCATCTGCGAGTGACTACGCTCAATGGTAAATTCGTTGAGCGCCCACCCGGTGGCGATAACTTCCCCGGCGCGCCGTACTTCATGGCTCAAGAGCAGGCGAGATTCACCGCGATAATCTTTTGCGGCGATCGACTTTGCTAATTCATCTGCCGCTGGACGATTAATTTCGGCTAAGAAGCCGACGTTGCCGAGGTTTATACCGAGAATAGGAATATCGGTTCCAATGACCAGCTCCGCGGCGCGCAGGATAGTTCCGTCGCCGCCTAAGACGATGGCAATCTCTTCATTACGCTCCCGGCTCATTAAATCTGATTCGGGAAGCCCACCCACATAGTTGGTCGAACATACAATTCCGACGCGACGCAGTGCCACAATTAACTCTTTGGCAAATTCAATAGCTTCAGGACGAGTGGGGTGGACTACTAATAGCGCTCTGCGCATTTGCTGCTCCCCTCTCTCCTGGGCGAACTATTGTGGTCCATCAACAATCGCCGCCTCTAAAGCATCTGCAGCTAACTCTGGGCTACCGCGACGGAGCCAGAGAAAGTACTCAACATTTCCGGCTGGTCCGGGAAGTGAACTTGCAACCACTCCCAAACAACCCAGACCCATATCGTACGCACAGTCGGCAACTTCCTGGACAGCGGCTCTGCGCAGTTCGGGATCTCGTACAACCCCACCAGCGCCTAAGCGTTCACGCCCCACTTCAAATTGCGGTTTCACCATGACCAGAAAATCTGCGCTGGGAGTTGAGACGCTGACGAGGGCAGGAAGTACCAGGGTCAACGAGATAAAGGAGAGATCTGCAACCACTATTTCCGCCGCTTCTCCAACTTGATCGAGAGTTAAGTGACGAACATTTGTCCGATCCAGAATGATTACGCGGGGATCTTGGCGTAGCTCCCAAGCCATCTGACCGTAACCAACATCAACGGCTACAACATCTTTGGCGCCGCGCTTGAGAAGTACATCAGTGAATCCGCCGGTGGATGCCCCAGCATCAAGCGCCCGCTTGCCAGACACAACTACCTCGCTGAAATGATCAAGCGCCCCTGCTAATTTGTGTCCACCGCGCGATACGAAATCATCGCGTTCGCCAGCAATGACGATCGAAGTTTCGGCATCAACTTGCGTAGCAGGTTTACTAGCCGGGATACCTGTAACTAATACCATGCGCGACTCAATAAGGTCTGCAGCATGGTCGCGGGAACGTGCTAAGCCACGGCGAACGAGTTCTGCATCTAAACGAGTCTTCATTTGGCTACTTACTTGCCATCAATCGATCGCAGCGCCTCTTCTAACTTGATGTGAATCTCTTCATATGCTTTGGAATGGTCGTTGAGATCCAGGGTCTGCACCAAGGCGATCGCCTCGCGTAGTTCATCAAGATCTCCGGTCGTGGCGCTCTGCTCGTTCATGGTCTAACCGTACCTATAACCTGCGCAATTGGCTCGCTTCAACCTGCCAACGACTTGCAAGTCCCGTAGGCGCCTTCCAGAATCGACGCCGCACCGCCCCATCAATCGCCACCCAATCATCAACGCGCAGTGCTAAAGCGCTCTTTCGTGGTCGCGCGAGCCAGGCCGCAATATCCAAGGTATCGACCTCACGTTTTGTGCCACGCCGCTCGGCACGATCTATCACGATACGAAATTCAACAACGCGATCGCCGCTCGGCAACAATTTCTCCAGCGGCGGGCTGCTCACTCGCCCTTCCAAGAAGATTTCATTGCGCGGATTGCGTAACGGTCCGCTATCCCCCGCTCTTTTAACTTTGGTTACCGCCATTGCAACTGCTCCCAATCTCCTAGTCGAGTGGAGAAGGTATTGAAGTGCAGCTGTTGCGAAGGGTATTAGGCACAGGAGGTGTGCACGGAGAACAAATGTGCATAAAAAAAGAGCGCCAGCGTTCTGAAATTAATCAAAACATTGGCGCTCTTTGTAAATGATGTCCGGCGGCGATCTACTCTCCCACAAGGTCCCCCTTGCAGTACCATCGACGCTGAGAGGCTTAGCTTCCGGGTTCGGAATGGGACCGGGCGTTTCCCTCTCGCTATGGCCGCCGAAACTCTATCGAGTTGGCAGAACATCCTATTTACATAGGTCTACTTTATGTAGTTTTTAGTTCCCGACCGTAACTCGGGAACCACACAGTGAACGCGATTAATAATTAATGTAGTTAAATCCTCGGCCTATTAGTACCGGTCAGCTCCATGAATTGCTCCACTTCCACTTCCGGCCTATCAACCCAATGGTCTCTTGGGGGCCTTACCCGATAAATCGGTGAGAAACCTAATCTTGAAGCGAGCTTCCCGCTTAGATGCTTTCAGCGGTTATCCCTTCCGAACGTTGCAAATCGGCC
>JBAXVT010000002.1:0-73184 GCA_037128715.1 Actinomycetes bacterium | reverse complement strand
TCGTCGGCGATCCACTTGATGCCGTACTTGTCGCAGAGAGCGCGTACGCCTTCTAGGTAACCGGTTGGTGGAATCAATACACCTGCGGTACCAACGACAGATTCGATCAAGATGGCAGCGATAGTGCTGGCGCCTTCAAAGATGATGACTTGTTCGAGATGTTCCAGAGCGCGTTGGCACTCTTCGGCCTCATCCTTCGCCCAGAACGCCGTGCGGTAAAGGTATGGACCAAAGAAATGTACGTGACCGGTGGCGTGCTCGTTAGGCCAGCGACGCGGATCCCCAGTAGCGGTGACAGCCGTGGTCGTGTTGCCGTGATAGCTGCGATAGAAAGAGAGGATTTTGTGCTTGCCGGTATGTAGGCGAGCCATGCGAACAGCATTTTCGATTCCATCGGCTCCACCGTTGGTGAAGAAGACTTTGTTGAGGTGTGCGCCCGCGCGATCGGTAATCAGCTTGGCTGCCTCGGCGCGCGCATCATTGCCGTGCTGTGGCGCGATCGTTGTTAGCTTGGCGGCTTGATCCTGAATCGCCTTAACTACCTTGGGATGCTGGAAACCAATATTGGTGAAGACGAGTTGGCTAGAAAAGTCGAGGTACTTGTTGCCGTCGTAATCCCAGAAGTAACTCCCCGCACCGCCAGCGACGGGCATTGGGCTGATCTGACCTTGGGCCGACCAAGAGTGAAATACATGAGCGCGATCGAGGTCGAAAACCTCTTTGCCGCGGGCTGGGTTTGCAATGGGCTCTGTCATAAGCGCTATCTAATCATCTAATTGAGGTGGGCGTGAGCAGGCTCGAATCTGCCCGCCTAAGTGGTGGCGTGATCCGCAGTAGCCACGGCAGCGATGCGGTCTATCCCCTCGGAGATGATCTGCTGGCTGGTGGCGAAGTTGAGGCGGATGAACTGAGTGCACTCTGGACCGAATAAGTGGCCCGGGGTCAGCGCGACCTTGCCATCTTCTAAGAGCTTTAAAGTTGGGGTTTCGCCCAAGTTATAAGCAGAAATATCAATCCACGCTAAATATGTGCAACTGGGAATTTGGTACTTTGCCAGAGGTAATTTCTCTTCGAGTTGTACCTGCAGGAACTTTCGGTTGCTATCTAAGGTGTCCATCATTCCATCGAGCCATTCGCCACATTCAAATGCCTTGGCGGCGGCGTGGGCTCCAAAGAGAGATGCGCGATAGCGCACAGACAATGGCATCTTGTTCGCAATCTCTTGCATGCGTTCGGATTCCGTAATGATAAATGCACATTTGAGACCAGCCAGATTCCAGGCCTTGCTCGCAGCAGTCACGCAGACCCCGACCTGGCGCGCATTGTCGCTGATGCTCAAGAACGGGATGAACGGTTCTTCAGCGAAGACGATAGGTCCGTGTATCTCATCGCTAAAGACATAGACGCCGTATTGCACCGCTAAATCGGCAATCGCTTCGAGTTCGGCGCGGGTATGTACGGTCCCAGTGGGATTCTGTGGATTGCAGAGATAGTGAATCTTTACTCCAGCTTTGTAACCAGCTTCGATAGCTGCAAGATCCAAGGAGTAACGCATTCCATCCTTGTGCATTGGGGCGTCGACAACTTCGCACTTAAGTTCTTTCGCCCAATTAAACATGTTGAGATAGACAGGTGAGTTCACCAATACTTTGTCACCGGGTTGCACGATGGTGCGCGACATTTCAATCATGCCCATGCCGACATCAGAGCAGAGCAGGAATTGCTCGGTATCTACTTTCCAGTTCCAGCGCTCGTTGGCAAAGGCGGCAAAGTTGCGCCCTAAGTGATCGATCTTGCCGAGGTAACCAGTGTCCGAGTTCTGCACCATAGCGACCAAGAGATCGCGGATCTCTTGCGGTAACTCGAAATCCATCTCGGCAACAGGCAAGGGCAGCACATCAGGTGCAAAGCCGGTCCATTTTGCGCTGAGACGAGTGCGGAGAATTTCTAGGGGAACTCCTTCAACCTTCATCTTGTCAGTCTAATGGTTCTTAGATTTGCCACAATGACAATTGCTCATTGATGAATTTCCGACCGGGATCTAATCCCCCACGATAATCGAGCCAGTCAGCGAACTTTGGGTAGAGCGCTGTGAAATCAAAGCCACTATCGGTAAATAGCTTGCCCCAGTGTGGGCGAGCGGTAAACGGTGCAAGTGCAGCTTCCAAGGTAGGAAGAAAGGCGGTAACCCCTGCAACATTGGGCTTCCAGGTGAAATGAATAGCCAAGCTATCGCGACCGTAAGCCTCGCTCAACCAATTATCATCGGCAGCAATTGTGCGAAGTTCTGTCACCAAGAGCAGAGGGCGAATCTGTGCACGCAAGGAGTGGACTGCTTGAATCGCTTCAGCGGCATCATTGAAATCAACAAAGAATTCGCTCTGCAATTCTTCTCCAAAACTCGGAGTGAAATCTAACTTAAAGTGGGGCAAACGCTCATGCCACGGCCCGACACTGCCCAGTTGATCTGTCGCACTTTCGGTTGAAACGCCAGCCAGAGGGTGAAATTTGTGAGTAGCTGCGATTGCAGAAAACAATTCTCCCCCGGGCAGGGCGTCGACGCCTATTCGAGATTTCACCCATACCTGATCCACAAGCGCATCGCCCCAAGTCGTAAATACCGAAACGCTATACCCAGTGCTCATGATGGCATCGAAGTGACGGAGTAAATTTTCAAAGGGTAGATCGAGAAAGATCGTCTGTGCTACATCGAAAGAATCGATAGCTTGCAATGTCACGTGGTGGATGATTCCCAGTGCGCCTAATCCAACGCGAGCCGAGGCGAGTTCATCCCCACTGATCGTGATGTCATCCCCGCTGGCGGTAATCAACTCAATGGAGTGGATAGCAGCTGACAAGTTCTGATTCCTCACGCCAGAACCGTGAGTACCTGTGCTCGTCGCTCCGATCACGGTGATGTGGGGTAGCGACCCCATGTTGGGAAGCGCCAGACTTGCGGCATGGAGCGCGATCGCAATCTCGCCATAGCGAACTCCTGCAGCTACGCGAACTTGCTTTCCAACTTTGTCGATTTGAATATCTTTAGGAAAGTGCTCAAAAGAGATAAGGGCATCATCGCTATCGGCGATGCGATTAAAGGAGTGGACGCTTCCTAAAGCGCGAACGCAATCAGCCGCAACAACCGCTGATTTAATATCATCAAGGGTGGTAGGGCGAACTACCAGGCTGGCATCGAAGGTGACGTTGCCGCTCCAATTTTTCATTCCGCGCTCTTCTCTTTGCGTGCCGCACGGATCTGACTTGCTATCCCGATGAGCGCGAAGGCGGCCATTACCCCGATTACGCTGAAGATAATAATGTAGACATCTTTAGGGACGTGGCTAGCAGATACCAAGATATAAACTTGAGGCAGCATGAAGTTGAGCGCAGATAACCAGCCCCACTTCTGCGTTTCGGACCACCGCTTCTTAATAACGGCGACAACGAGACGTGCTGACGCTAACCCATAGAACCACGAGGTGATCAGATCGATCACAAAGAAGAGATAGGGATTTACACCATACTTATGGAGCGCCTTCCAGACTACGAAGGTAGCGGCAAAGGTATAGAGAACAATGGTCGATGCCCAGATCCGCTCCCAAAAGGTCTGGCGCTTGGTTCTCACGCTGTCAGCTTACGCGCGCCGCGCTTTGCGAACCAAGGAATGATGGCCGATGTACTCGCTTGATAATCAGCGTAATCCGGATATTTGGCGAGCGATAACTTCTCGGTAAAGCGGGTAGATCCGATAAAGAGGAGTGTAAGAAGTACTGGACCAATGATTGTTCGCTGGAAGAGCAGGCCGATGGAGTTACAGCCAATGAGGTAGAGCACCCACCACTGCTTTATCTCGAAGAAGTAATTAGGGTGACGCGAAAATTTAAAGAGCCCGGTGGTGAGGAAACGCTTCTCGGGGATATCACCAGCCGCGATCACCTTCTTCTTTCCCTCTTGGAAATTCCATTGCTGTTGATCTGCAAGAGTCTCGCCCGCTAATAAGAAGAGAAAGCCCACAACTAGCAGAAGATCCCATGCGTCGAAAGCTGTTGACTGGTGGCGATAAGCAGTGAGCGCAGGAAGCGAGATCAAGACGAGCAAGAAGTTCTGATATAAAACTATGAAGAAGATATTAAATAGTTGGAACTGCCAGTTCTTCATCCCAGCGCGCAACACGGGCCAGCGATAATCCTCGGCACCGGAATAGCCACCCTTGCGGGCAAAGTTGAAGGTGAGGCGAGCGCCCCACGCGAGCACCAGCAGTGCCATGGCATTGAGGCGAGCGTTGTGAAAGTGGGCGGCACGAGCGAACTCCCCCACGTAGATCACGGGGGCGATCGACCACATCCGGTCGACCCAAGAATGTTCCTTGGTCACAATTGAGAGAATCCAGCATGTAGCGCAGATGACCGCAAAAGTTACCCAAACTAGATGAAGAGGCGTCATGGTGCGATTTTAACCCAGCGCAATAGATAATGAGTGAAATAATGAGCCATGCGAAGTTGGGGTTATATGGCGATGCTCCTCTTCACCATCGCCGGCTCTTTCTGGCTCGAAATCTTTCTTAAAGTCGGTGTCCTGCCTCGTGTGCGGCGGATGGCTTTGAGCATCTTGCCCATTGCGCTGCTCTTTGTGGGATGGGATGGCTACGCCATTTCGCGCCACCACTGGCACTTCGATCTCACGCAGATCTTGCAGATCTACGGGCCATTACATATTCCGCTCGAGGAGTACCTCTTCTTCATCATCGTCCCGATTGCTGCGATCATGACTCTCGAAGCGGTTCGCAAACGGCGCCCCCATTGGTTGATCGGGGATGAATCGTGACCTATACCCAGATAGCTTTCTTCGCCGTGGCTTGCGCAGCTGCACTTGATCTTTACCTGATTCGAACCAAGTTGTTGCTCCGCAGGGCGTTCTGGACTTCTTACGCAATCATCTTGCCATTCCAACTACTTACCAATTGGTGGCTCACCTCGCGCAATATCGTGATGTATGACAAGGGCCAGATCATGGGGGCACGACTTGCCAGCGCACCGCTGGAAGATCTCGCCTTCGGTTTCGCGCTCATTCTCGGCGTTCTTAGCCTCTGGGTCTTCTGGGGCAGGCGTGGAATTGGCCGCCCTAAATAATCGTAGAATTACCGCATGGAACTCCAGAAGGTCATCTTGTACTACGGCTTCGCGCCGCTGCATGATCCCGAGGCGATCCGCTTGTGGCAGACCAAACTCGCGCAAGATCTCAACCTCAAGGGTCGCGTCTTGATTTCTAAACATGGAATCAATGGAACCCTGGGCGGCAATATGTCCGACCTCAAGAAGTATGTGAGCGCCACCAAAAAGTACTCTGGATTTAAGCGAATAGATTTCAAATGGTCGGAAGGCACTGGATCAGATTTTCCGCGCCTCTCCATAAAGGTGAAAGATGAACTCGTTGATTTTGGGTCACATCTCGATGTCAAAGTAAATGAGAAGGGCGTCGCCAACGGCGGCAAGCACCTTAAGCCTTACGAAGTCAACAAGTTGGTGGAAGAGCGCGGCGATGATGTTCTGTTCTTCGACGGTCGCAATAGTTATGAAGCGAAGATCGGTAAATTTAAGAATGCGATCGTCCCTGATGTAACGCACACTCGCGAGTTTGTTGCCGAGATTGAATCCGGCAAGTACGACCACCTGAAAGATAAGCCGATCGTGACATATTGCACTGGTGGAATTCGCTGCGAGATCTTGTCGACCGTCTTTGTTGAACGCGGTTTTAAAGAGGTTTATCAGATCGAAGGCGGCATTGTTCGCTATGCGCAGAAATATGGAGATGACGAACTCTGGCAGGGCTCGCTCTATACCTTCGACGCTCGAATGACTTTAGATTTTTCTGATCACACCCCAGTCCTGGGTGAGTGTGAAAAGTGCGGTGCGGCTACCAAGCAGTTCTATAACTGCGCCAAACTCTCCTGCCATTCGCTCTATCTCTTGTGCCATTCATGCGGCGCTGATATTGCCAACAGAGCATGCACGCATCAATACAGTCCTAGTGATGCCGAAATGGTTGGGTAATTACTTACCGATAGCAGCGAGCGCGGCCCTGTAATTCTTTTGTGCAGTTAAAACCGCTTGCTTGTAAGCCGTGATAATCCCCTTCGCTGCTACTCTATAAATGGCGCGCGCCGCTTGCACCGTAGCCTTATCTTTACCCTCTGATTGCATCAAGGTGGCATTGGCATCGGCAAATGCTAAGTCGCGACCATTCTGGGCGCTAAAAAGTGCGGCTCGAAATATTGCACGAGCTGCTTCACGAGCGGCTCTATTTTTCGCTGTTGCCGCATGTCCGGGGCCGGGTGTTGGAGTAGCGATAACGGTTGTCAAAGGCGTCGGTGACGCGGAAGCAGTAACGGCCTGCGCGTAGACAGGCACAAAACTCAGGGCCGATGCCACAACTATGACGAGCAATGACCGCTTCATAAAATCGATTATCCTCCTAATTCTCACAAGGTCTACCACTACTATCGCCGCATGAAGTTCCGGCGCTGCTTTGTCATCGCGGTGACATCTGCCTGCCTCATGGCCACCTCTCAGATTCCACTTGCCCGCGCTCTCACTCCCAAGGCGACCCTTGTTCAAATGAAGGTTAAGAGCTCTGAGAAGGATTTTCCTATCCGCAGCGTTTATGTGTTCACCCCTGCCGTACCAGCTGAGCAGGTAGCGCTCTTGCCCGTTGTTTACATGTTGCATGGCTGGCCCGGTACTCCCAACGGCCTCATTGCTGGAGTGCAGGCTCCGCTCGCTGCAGCATTCGCCAAGGGCGCCGCTCCCTTTATCGCCGTCTTTCCTGATGGGAATGCCACCACGCACTCCGATTCAGAATGGGCCGACTCTTACGACAAGAAAGCCATGGTCGAGACCTGGCTAATTACAAAGGTCATCCAAACTGTCGAAGCCGGAAATATTCGAAGCCGCAGCGATCGTGCTCTACTGGGATTTTCCATGGGTGGATATGGCGCAGCAATTATTGGGCTACACCACCCGGAACTATTCGGCCAAGTTGTAACTCTGGCTGGGTACTTTGTCATTGATGATTTAGCAAATACTTTCGGACCCGGGCTCGATTCAAATAAAAAACATAAGTACCAAACTCCGAGTACATATCTCAAAGTGGCGAACAAGATACGTTGGTACTTGGGTGAGTCAAACCAGGATTACACCATTTTGATCCGTGGGCAAGCTGCCTTGTGGGGCGCCAAACTTAAGTTAGTTAAGGCCAGTTTCACTTTAAGTACAAAAATCAGTGGCGGACATAGCTTCATCTTTGTAGGAGCCGAAATTCCACGAGTTGCCAATTGGTTCAAGTGGGGAGTGATCACTCCGCGATATCCCTCGGCATCACCGCTCCGTACTGATTCTCAGCAACCCTCCCCTAGCCCGGCGATATAGCGCGCTGTTCACCTAGTTTTTTGTTCACGTTCGCCTCTTTGCTCTCATCTGTTCGTCCCAATGCCATGAAATAGCCTCGTTAATTCACCTATTTTCTATGTGAGAGGCTTTGCATGAAACTCAATCTTCTTAAGTCGGCGGTGGTTGTCGCTACCGTATCGGTTGCAGGGATGTTGCTGGGTGCTTCGGTTATCGCACCGTCGCAAGCAACAACCGTCGGAACCCCGCTCATTATTTATGCTGCTGAAGGTTACGACCAAGTCGCTGCAGACGCTTTCACGAAAGCAACAGGTATCAAAACGGTTGTGCACGATGACAGCACCGGTCCACTGCTTGCAAAGGTCTCTGCCGAAAAGAGCAACCCACAATTTGGCATTCTCTGGGTAGATGGAAACACTGCATTCGCAGCACTTGATAAGCAAGGTCAACTCCTTCCTTACACGCCAATGGCAAAGTTCACGGCTGCCGGAAACTCAGTTGTGCCCGCCGACCACTCTTATATTCCAACTGGTTTAACCACGATGGCGGCCTTGATCTATAACTCTGCCAAGGTGAAAACCCTTCCAAAGACATATAACGATCTCTTGAATCCAATGTACAAGGGTCAGATCGGAATGAACGATCCCAACCAATCTGGGCCGACATTCCCATTCATCGCGGGATTGATGAATCAACTCGGTGGCAAGTCAGTTACCGCGGGAGAGACATTCCTGAGCAAACTCAAGGCAAATGGCCTCGTTGTTAACAACACCAACGGAGACACCCTGCATGCCCTTGAGACCGGAATCATCAACATGGGCTTGATTCAGTCATCAGCTGCACAAGGTGAAGTTCTTAAGCTTGCCGCAAAGCCAGTTGCTGGTTTCACTCCAAAGGTGATCTACCTTGCTAAGTCAACTCTTCTCCCTAGCGTCATCGCAATCGACAAGGGTGCATCTGCAGCAGTACAAGCAGAGGCGAAGAAGTTCATCGACTATGTATTGTCACCAGCTGGTCAAGCGGTAATGCATACCGGTGATCCAGAAGGTGATTCTCTCTACTGGTCAATCATTCCTGGCGTCGCAAACCTTACTGGAGCCGGAAATCTTCCCGCTTCCTACCAATCAATTGATCCCTATTTCTGGGGACCACTTGAAGGTGGCATCAACGCCTGGTTTACAAAGAACATCCGCGGTTAATCTTTAACCCTGCACAGCAAATACCTCGTGCCCCTATTGAATGGTGCGCACGAGGTATTTGCCTTTTCTAGCCCACATTAAAATTGCCAGATCGTAAAGAAGTTTGACCGACCCAGCTACAACCAAAGGGGCACCAATAGCGATATGTTGCAATGCTGCACTAATAGTTGGAGCAGCTGGCCGAACTGAGTAGCGCGCAGCATTTGTAACTGCAGCCGCGGCCATACGATCCGCTTCTGGCACAACGGCCATGATGAGAGCCTGCCGCGTTGGAATATCCATCTGCGACATTGAAGACCGCAGCATCAAGAAAACAATTGCTATCGTTAAATTTCCACCGAAGGCAGCGATGATAAGGAAGGCGTTGCTCGCTAGGTGTGTCGAAACCATGGTCGCCACCAGACCTATGCGCGCAGCCACCAGTGGCGCCAAGAACATGCTAAGAGCGCTCAGGATGGCGAAGATGAAGAAGATGTAACCCAGCAGCGCAGCAGAGGCGTGATAGCGACTGGTGAGGTAATACGAGAGCCAGGCGGAAGTTGTAAGTCCGCCCGCTGCTGAGTCGAAGGCGAAGAGGGTCGAGAGTTGGATGATGCGCCCACGCACCGGGGAATCCTTCAGACCGCGCGGTGCGCCTTTAACTCCATTCTGCTTGGGGAGTTTGATCGAGCGTGCCAGCCACCATCCCAACGCGCCAAGCGGTATCAGGATGTAGAAACCTATGTACGTGGTGTTGAAGCGATGCAGGTGGCTTAACCATCCTTGCGAAAGCGCGCCTAGAGATCCAAATGTGGCGGCTACCCCGTTGTAGCGCCCAAAGATTGCGGCAAATCTACTGCTGTGATGTTCACCTGCCAACATCGTTTGTTCCAATGTAGTTGCGGGTCCATTGTCATTGGAATCGGTAGAAAGTACCCCGGTCAAACCAACGAGTGCGATCGTCCAGGGAGAGGGATGAATTGCGATGATGAATCCGGCCAGAGCGAGCAACGCGTAGATCCACTTATAAGCCCTTAGGCGACCAATACGTTCACCAAAGCGCATCAAAATCAAAGAGGCAAGCGCCGCCCCCAAGACAATAGAGCTGAGAACTAGTCCTACTTCTAAGGCAGAGGCATGGTTCTGAGCTAATAAGTGCCCGAGCAGAATGGCGGTAAAGCCATATGCGAATGCTCGTACGCCCTGCGCCGCAATAATGCGCGAGGTATTAGTGGTTAGCGTGGGCTTCGCACAACGCGCGAGAGGCTGTAGGCCAAGAAGAGCGCTACAAAGAATGGCACGGTGCCCCAGGTAAATGCCGAAACCTTAATGGTCGCGGTGAGGACGAATGCAATGACTATTCCCGCAGCAATACGCCAATCATCGCCAACGATGAAGTCGACCCAGAACTCGCCAAAGGAGATCAGCGACTGCAGGCCCTTGCTCCGCTCAATCTTCTCAATATCTTGCTCCAAGATTTCCAAGGTGGTCTCGGCAGTACTTGCCACTACCGCTACGCGTTGCTTGGCATGCATAACTTTGAGAACTTGCACCAAGATGAAGGAGAAGATCGAAACTCCCACGATCAAACCAAGGACTGCCCAGTTATCTCCAGGCCATTTTTTGCTTGCACCAGCTGAACCTTCAGCGCCCCAGAAGATTCCAAAGGCGGTGAGCAAAATGCCTACGCCAAATTTCATGGTGTTTTCCGGAACCTTAGAGAGTGGGGTGCGCAGTGCAAATCCGGTCACGACAACGATTGCGACCGCAGCAAGAGCCGCGATAGAAGCGAGTCCTACCTTGTGATCGATAGTTCCGAAGGTGAGGACGATGAATGCAACTTCCAAACCTTCAAGGAGAACTCCTTTATATGAAAGCGTGAAGGCGTACCAATCTGCGACGCCATGACGGGTCTCTTTAGCAGCGATACGAGCGGCTGCAAGCTCCTCTTGAAAGATTTTGTCTTCATCGTGCAACGCCTTATATCCGCTCGAACGAAGAATTGCCTTTCGCAGCCAGGTAAGACCAAAGACGAGCAACAAGCCACCAACGACGATACGTAAGAATGAAATCGGAAGGTGAGAGATTGCAGGACCGAATGCTGCGATGATCAAAGCGAGTGTCAGCAAACCAGCAATAACTCCGCGCCAAGCGGACTTCCAATCGCGGGCAGTACCTGCGGCCAAAACGATGGTGACTGCTTCAACTGCTTCAACAGCACAGGCGAAGAAGACCGAGACGAATAACGCTACCGATGTACCTTGCATATTTATGTGCTCCTGAAAATTAGTTAGTTGAAGGGGCGAACTCTGCAATTGCTGCTTCAAGTGCTACGCGCTTTTCACTAGGAAAAGCTAAGCAATTGTGCGGGTCAATATAGATATCTACTTTAGAGCCTCGAGCGGTTGATTCGGTGGCAAATACGCTGGAAATGACCCCAAATTCGCACTCAACCACATGTTCGTAGCCTCGGCCCCGATATGCAACATCGAGAACGATAGCGGGCAAAGAGTTGGCACGATGGTCGCTCAAACTGGTGGCGCTCGGGCGAATCAAGACTTCAACACTATCTCCGACTTTGAGATCGGCCGAGGTGCGACATTCAATCCGACGCCTGCCAATTGCAACTTCTACTTTCTTGCCATTGGCCTCCGTAACGGTACCGAGGAAACTTCCCGAGATTCCAGTGAAGGCTGCGACAAAGCGATTAGCGGGGTGGCGATAGATCTCTTCCGGCGAGGCGATCTGTTGCAATTCACCAGCGCGCAAAACACCAATTTGATCGGCCAAGGCAAAGGCCTCGGACTGATCGTGTGTGATGTAACAAGCTGTCGCACCGATTTCGCGAGTCAACGTTGCGATCTCCACACGCAATCGTTCACGTAGATCGGCGTCGAGATTTGAGAGTGGCTCATCAAAGAGTAGGAGTGATGGGCGGCCGACAATGGCACGGGCAAGAGCCACGCGCTGTTGCTCTCCCCCGGAAAGTTGAAACGGGTAGTTAGGACCCTTAGCCGACAGACCTACCCGTTCCAACGCTTCATTGACACGACGAGTTGCCTCGATCGAATCAAGATTGCGGCGCTTGATTGCATACTCGACATTTTCAAAGGCAGTCATATGAGGCCAGAGGGCATAATCCTGAAAGACCATGGCGAGATCGCGCTTCTCGGGAGCCATGTGAAAACCGTTATTTGCAACTTCGCGATCACCGAAGCGAATCGAGCCAGAATCCAAACGCTCGATTCCTGCGATGGAGCGGATTAAGGTCGACTTTCCAGAACCGGATGGCCCGAGCAGCACAGTGAATGTGCCAGGTTCGATTGTAAGGTCGAAGTTGTTGAGCGCTTTAAGAGTTCCATAATGCTTTGCAGCACCACGGATCTCAACCCGATAAGCGTTCACATGCTTGTTATGTGTCATCGTTGATTTCCCAATCTCTTCCAGCCAGGTGGGGCAAAGCGATTAAATAAGAAGAAGGCGATGCCGACAACGACGAGAGCCCAGAGGATAGAGAGGACTTCAATCGCAGTTCCCCCGCCGTAGTCAAAACCTGCGAGCGAGAGTTCAATTCCTACCGCCACTGGTGGACTCCCTGGTGGATATAGGAGTTCAGAAACCGGTAGTTCAAGCAAGGTGCCGGAGAAGGTGAGGAGCCAGGCAATGAGCAGCGGTCTAGCGATAAGTGGCATCGTGACATCAATCCAGGCTCTTGCAGCACCACTTCCGTGTACACGCGCGGCATCCATCATCGACTCTTGAATCTGCCCCATATTTCCCACGAGCGATCGCGATGTAGAAGGCAAGGCGTTGGCGGTATATGCCAGTGCGAGCAAGAAAGATGTACCGTAGATGTGGAGCCCAAGATCATTTATGAAGCGTAGGTTGTAGGTGAAGATGTATCCGATAGCGAAGACGATTCCAGGAAGAGCAACGGCGGCTAAAAGGAAGAAGTCAACGAATTTCTTGGAACGGGTATTGCGCGCCGATGTCAGAACTTTTGATGCAATTGCTGCTAGCCCAACTGCCAGTGTCGCCGTAATGAGTGACATCTCCGTCGAATAGATCAAAGGGTTACGTAAGAAGCGTGAATGGAGGACGCGTGAATAGTTGCTGAAATTAATCGTGTAATGACTGAGCAGGCTGCCCAGCCCATCCAACATCGAAGCCGAGATTGCTCCAAAGACTGGGATACCAAGGGTGATCATGAGCAGAACGACGATGTAAGTGCTGGTGCTGAACTTCCCGAGGAATGAGAGTTTGGTGATCGTCACTGGACGAGTTCGACCGCTGAGCGTTCTGAAACTGCGACCGCGCAGCGCACGATTCTGCGCCAAGATAGCCATAATCACCAGCGAGAGCAGAGTGATACTTGTGGCCGCCGATACCGGGAAGTTGACCGGAATTGAATTTATTCCCTGATAGAGCTGATAGGTGGCCACACTGAAATGTCCGACGCTGGAGAGCGTGGATGCCACACCGAAGTCACTGATTGCTTCGGCAAAGACGATCGCCATCGCCGAAAATAGTGAGGGCATCAGCAGGCTAGCCATGACCTTAAAGGCGGCCAATCGATTTCCGCCGTGAACACGAACCGCTTGTTCGAACTCCTCGCCGAGACCGCGCATTGCATTAGCGATGACGAGATAGGCGAAGGGAATTCCCTTAACCATCAGCACCATGGTTATACCTACGGGGCCATAGAGCAGATTTCGAATGGGTTCAACATGTAATCCCATGATTTCTAAGACGCCGCGTTGTTCGAAGAGTCGCTGCCAGCCAAGCGCAATTAGGTAAGACGGTGCTAAGAAGAGCGCAAAGATAGTGGTGTTCCAAAGGATGCGAGCAGGTGAATTTGTTCGCAAGACGAGCCAGGCCATGGAGAGCGCAATAATCATGGCGCCGACCGCAGCGATGACACCGATGATTAAGGAATGAAGAAGTGCTAGGCCATACGCTCCGGAGAAGACCGGCTTAAAACTCGCCAGAGTGAACCATTGGTTTCCCTGCGACATTAAGCGCGGGCTAAAGGCAACCGATAAGAAGAGAAGAATAGGAATCACAAGAATAAATGTGATCAAGGTCCAGAAGAGAGTCATCGGAGTTATTCGAATACGATTGAATCCACGCTTGAATCGGGAGTTTTCATTGGAAAATGGCACTCGATGGCGAACCAAGAGTCCGCCATCGAGTGCCATTAGTTTATTTCTTAACTTATCGTCTTCTCATTACTTAGTACGGATATTTGCAGTGAACCAAGCATCAACTTCACTCTGGAGTGGGCCCCAGGTGTATGGGTCAATTATTTGGTACGCGGTTGGAAGAGCAGGAACATACTTGTTAGGAGTAGTTCCAGCAATTGATGGGTAGCAGAGAACATCTGAGTTCACTGTTGCATCTGTTGATGCCAAGATCGATTGACCGGCGGGCGACAAGACAAACTTGACGAAGGCTTCTGCTCCAGCAATTTCCGCTGCAGGACGCTTGCTATCGATTGCCAAAGAACTCGGCATCATGGTTGGGCGGCCTGGGTAGAGGATCTTTGGCGTGAAACCAGCTACCGGCTTGGCGGTGAACTTAATGATTTCTGCAAGAGCAGCTGTGTTCTGAACCAAGCCCATGTTAATTTGACCAATTTCTAGGGCATGGATGGTTGGACCGTTCTTATCGTTCACGACAAGTCCATTCTTCTTCAGCTGAAGCAGATAGTTCTTGCCTGCATCTTCAGAACCGAGTTGGTTCATCAATCCTGCGATGAATGGGTAGGTAGGACCAGAGATATTGGGATCGTTCATACCGATTTGACCTTTGTACTTGGTACGAAGCATCGCTGGAAGTGTCGCTGGAGGTGTAGTCATCTTGGCAGCGTTATAGAGTGCAGCAACCATCACCGTTGAACCTGTGATCGCGTACGCGTTGTTCTTAGGCGCTAGGCGCTTTCCGAGTGAAGAGTAATTTGGCTTGAAAGTAAGTGGCGCAACGTTTCCTTTTGTATCAAATGAAGCGGCCCAAGTATCTCCATCAGCCCAGAAGAGACCCCAGGCAGGGTTTGTGCCTTCTGCGGCGACCTTCGCAAGCAATGGTCCGGTAGATCCGCCAACATCGACGACTTGATAAGTGGATTGTGAAGCATTGAACGCCTTGATTTCATCAGGCGCATAACCGATGGCTTCATAAAGATTGATAGTGATGGGGGCGGCGTGCGCAGCTTGTGCGCTAAGACCGACCGCGGCGAATACGAGCGATGCCGCGATAGCTACGCTCTTCTTGAAAGAATTCTGACGCATTCATATTCCTAACCTTGGGTGAACGGGTAGGCGTAGTACACCTTTACTGAGGTTGGATTGGAGAGATAAGAGGTGAACGCTTTATTAATAAGGCATTAAATAAAGGTACGCTCAAAGTAATCTCGGATCTTGCTCGGGATCAATCGATAGAGACGATTCTGCCAGGTTCGTGCTTGCTCAATAGGTGAAACGGCCAACACCTGTTGACTCGATGGTCCTTGTGGGGTTGGAACCTTGCGAATCGCCGGCGAGATCTGATCAAGAGAGTCTGCAATGATAATCGTGCTCGAAATCGCTCCCATCACCCGAGCTATCTGGCCAGAAGCAATCTCATCGTGATCTGCGAGGGCGATCGCTGCGAGGGCATCGGCGGCGTTCCGAATTTCAGAGGTCAGCGGATCCTTCACTCCCCCGTAAGGATCGAAACGAAAATCTTCAGCGCTCACGGTCAGTGCATAACTGGCGATAGAGAGCAGCTCCCCAATCCCCTGCGCCAACTCTGCTTTAACGCCGCCATGTAACTTGAGGTCGTACAAGATGCGCGAAGTAGCCCGGGTTTGAACGATCATGTGTTCGACGGCGATGGTGCGCAGGTAAAGTTTTTCCGCATTAGCCGATCGAGAGGCGGGTAGCCACTTAGCAAAGGTGCGCGCCTCAATCACTTGATTTCGAATCGATGGAATCTCCTCTGCCAATAGTCGAGCCCTTGCCAGCCAACGACCCGCTTCTTCAAGTGAATAGCCATCGATGAGCCCTTCAGCCATCTGCGCAAGTAATCCGGCGCAACGGTCAGTCAGCGAAGAGACGCGATCGATCGTGCGTCCAGCAGGGGTCTTTGGGTGGGCAAAGGTCGAAAGCACAATCGCAATTCCGGCTCCGATGAGAGTAGAGACCAAGCGCTTGCTGGCGGTTGTCTCGCTTAAACCTGGACCAAGAACGATAAGAGCGGTTACGGGAACGTTGATTGTTGCCACTTCACCGAGATGCAAGGCGCGAGCAGCCACTAAGGAAATGAGCACGGTGATTCCGACAGTAACAAGTCCAGATCCAAAGTAATGGAGTGCGCCTAGCGCTGCGCCGGCGCCAACAGTTGAACCAACTATTTGGCCCAGACCCTCACGAGTGGATTTGTGGAGCGATGAGCGAACGGTCAGTGATGCGACGACAGCTGCAACCAGCCCGCCATTTGTAAAGGCTCTGTCGCCGACCTGCCACGCGACGGCAGCGGCGATCGAGGTAACTAAGACCTGCTGGATCCAGTACCAGCGCAGAACAAATTGCTGTGCCAGTCGATTGAAGCGCATCTTCACACCTTAAATATAGGCGTTAAATAAAGAACTCAACCTCATTACGCTGAGAAAGAGAGCGTGTGACTACTTGATTTGCTCCAATTGTGCTGCCCGCGCCAATAGTGACATTGCCCAAGATCTTTGCGCCGGCACCGAGAATCACATTATTTTCGATCGTAGGGTGGCGCTTGCCCTTGTTGAGAGTGCGACCTCCCAAGGTGACGCCATGATAAATGGTTACATCATCGCCAACGATAGCGGTCTCACCGATGACAACTCCCATCCCGTGGTCGATAAAGACGCGACGGCCAATAGTCGCGCCGGGGTGGATCTCTATGCCGGTGCGTGTACGTGTGTGGTTAGCCAGCAAGCGAGCAATAAAGCGGAGACGATTGCGCCAGAGCCAATTTTGGAAGCGATGCGCCCAAAGAGCATGGACTCCCGGATATGTCAGCGCAACTTCAAAGCGATTTCGCGCAGCAGGATCCTTTGCCAATGCCGTTGCGAGATCCTCTGCGATGAATGACATATTAAATCGTTGGAGCTACTGGCTCGTCGATGAATTCCTTGTAGAGCGGCGTAGAAAGATAACGCTCACCAAATGAGGCAAGAACAACAACAATGATCTTCCCGGCGAATTCAGGGCGGTCTGCAATTTGTGAGACGCCCCAGAGCGCTGCACCCGAAGAAATTCCAGCAAGGATTCCCTCTTCTTGTCCTGCGCGCTTGGCATAGGTAAAGGAATCTTCCGTTGGAGCGGAGAGAACTTCATCATAAATAGTTGTATCGAGAACTGGTGGCACAAAGTTAGCGCCAATTCCTTGCAGCGGGTGGCCAGCAGGAGCTCCTCCGGTCAAGACGGGTGAGGCAGCAGGCTGAACTGCAAATATCTTGATATTTGGGTTCTTCTCTTTAAGTGCTTGGCCAACGCCTGTAATTGTTCCGCCAGTGCCAATTCCCATGATTACTGCAGCAACTTGGCCATCGGTGTCATTCCAGATTTCTGCCGCGGTAGTAGCGCGGTGGATCGCAGGACCAGCTTGGTTTTCAAATTGACGTACAAGAACGCCACCTTCTTCGGCGCCAATCTTCTCAGCGGCTTCGATCGCTCCGCGCATTCCTACCGCGGCAGGAGTCAAAATGAGTTTCGCACCTAGTGCGCGCAAGAGTGCGCGGCGTTCCTTAGACATCGAATCCGGCATGGTGAGTACAACTTTGTAACCGCGTGCAGCTCCAACAGAGGCGAGAGCAATGCCGGTATTACCCGATGTTGCTTCAACGATTGTTCCGCCGGGCTTAAGTGCTCCAGACTTCTCGGCATCATCCACCATGGCTACTGCGAGGCGATCTTTTACCGACGCTGTTGGGTTATAAAACTCCAGCTTTGCAGCGATCGTCGCTGTTGTGTTCGGAAATAGGCGTTGGATCTTTACCAATGGGGTGTTTCCAAAAACCTCTGAAATGTTGTTGTAAATCTTCACTGTTTCTCCTCTTGAAATTTTATAAGTGGATGGTCTGGCAACGAAAATAAGGGGGATTTTAAAAACTATTAGTTACAAAAACTAGTTTTAATGCGCATGAAATCAATGACCCGGCGCTTGATAAAAGTGGCGCTCAAAGAGAGGCGTTGATCCGCTGACATGTTGTCAAGGTAGCAGAAGATGCAATAACTTTCCCTTCCAGATTGAGCATCTGCAAGTGATTCGCAATAAGACCCCCGGCCGAAGCAATCCAGGCCGAGGGTCCTTTCGTCTAATCTAAAACTACTTCTGAAGATGTTCCTTGAGAACTTTGTACTCCTCGACAGGCAACTCACCCTTGGCTAAGCGCATATCTAGATGCTCTAGGGCAACGGATGATTCTGAACTCTTTGCAGAATTATCGGAGTGAGTCTTAGGTCCGACAAATCTGAACAATATCCAAACGAGTAGCGCAAAAAAAACCATCATCGCGATCATTCCAAGTATGTGATAGCCGGCTCCGGATCCATAACCGTCCATCATTCCTCGACCATTGTCATTCCAGTCCATGCCAATCCTCGCCTTCTTCGCAGTGCTTTTGCACGCTCCACCTAATACGTTACTCCACTCTTCGCCGAGTTGTTCGTTATGTGGCTACTCATCATCCCCACAGGCAACTATCATGAAAATCAACCAATAATTACTAGCCCAACAGCAAAGACCGCATAGAGCGATCCCACTGCCGCAATCCTCAGCGGCGTGAAACGCTTACTCTTTAATAGGAAGAGTAAATAAAGGATTGCAACCATCGTCAGCACGCCGGAGAGTTTCAGAGCAGAATCAAATTTCCACGGGGTAAAAAGTATTCCAAGACCCGATGGGACCGTTGCTTGAACCATCATTGAGCCACTGATATTTGCCAGCGCCAGAGAAGTCTTCCCTTGTCGAATCCAAATAATTGCATTCATTACCTCTGGTAGCTCAGTGGCGACCGGCGAAAGCAGCAATGCGGTCACTGTTGCTGAAATCCCAAAGGCAGGTCCCACCCATTCCAATTGGCTCACAAATAATTGTGAAGCGACAAAGATCACCGTCAGACTTACGAGGGTCTGCAGCGCGACCGCCCAACCCGACGGAGTGAGTCTCTTCGGTTGCAGCCGCAGCGGCTCTAAATCAGCATCGGTGTGCTTTTCAGTATCTGCGCGCATTTCTTTAATGAAGTAAGCAACATAGGCGGCGAAGAAGAGGAGCCCAAGCCCAGGCTTCCAGGAGAATGCCACCAGTCCCAGGGCGACCTTAAAAAGAAAGATTCCTAAGAACCACTGCTGATCTTTTGGAAGCTGACTGAGATCAACACCTTGCATGGGGTGCGATCCCCGCTTCTTCCGGAGCAACATAAAGCCGCTGACACCATATGCAATGGTGGCGAGAGCCAACGGGCCGCCCATCGCCGCTCCAACGCCAATGTCTTTAGAACTGACTCCGTGGCGCATAGTTACTGCGACCAGCGTGACAATGCTTTCGGGAAGGGCGGTGCCGATCGCCGCCAAGATTGTGCCAATTGCCAAGGTGCCCATATTGAGGCGAACGCCGAGCCATTCAACGGCATTGACGAAGAATTCACAGGCTAAATAGATGATCACTGCGCAAGCAAGGAGCGCGAAAATATGCAGAACCATCTATAAGCAACCTTTCTAGATGAAGATCAGGAAGTGCTACTTAGTCTCTATCTCGCCGATCAATTTAAATTCACTCGCGCCTAATTGGCCCTGCTTTGTGTATAGCTCAAGCTTGGCGCGGGTATCTGCAATATCTAAATTACGCATAGTTAATTGACCAATCCGGTCTGTCGGACCGAAGGCGGAATTCTCATTGCGCTCCATGGAGAGTTTTTCGGGGTGGTAGCTAAGTCCAGGACCAGTTGTATTGATGATCGAGAAGTCATCACCACGACGTAATCGGATTGTGACGGTGCCGGTAACAGCGGATGCAACCCAGCGGGTAAGTGATTCGCGAAGCATCAATGATTGCGGATCAAACCAGCGACCCTCGTAGAGCAAGCGCCCCAGGCGACGACCTTCGGCGTGATAGTTCGCGATGGTGTCTTCATTGTGGATTGCAGAGATCAGACGTTCGTACGCGATAAAGAGCAGCGCCATTCCTGGTGCTTCATAGATACCACGCGACTTCGCTTCGATAATTCTATTTTCGATCTGATCGGCCATACCAAGTCCGTGACGACCACCAACGGCATTGGCTTCGCGCATCAGTTCCACGGAATCGGAAAAGGTTTTCCCATTGATGGAGACCGGACGACCTTGGGAAAATTCGACAGTTACATCTTCGGAATTGATGACAACCGTTGGATCCCAGAACTTGACTCCCATAATCGGATCAACGATTTCAATGGAAGCATCGAGTTCTTCCAGGTTCTTCGCCTCATGGGTCGCGCCTAAGATATTGGCATCGGTGGAGTAAGCCTTCTCGGCGCTATCGCGATAAGGAAAATTGCGTGCAACCAACCATTCCGACATCTCTTTGCGACCACCGAGTTCGGTGACGAAATCTTCATCGAGCCAAGGCTTATAAATACGCAGAGCAGGGTTGGCCAGCAATCCATAGCGATAAAAACGTTCGATGTCGTTGCCCTTGTACGTCGAACCATCGCCCCAAATCGAACAATCATCTTGCAACATGGCGCGCACGAGCAGGGTGCCAGTAACTGCGCGACCCAATGGAGTTGTGTTGAAATATTGTTTTCCGCCCGAACGGATATGGAATGCGCCGCACGCGATCGCAGCTAGCCCTTCTTCAACGAGTGCTAACTTGCAATCAATCAGACGCGCATTCTCGGCGCCGTATGCAATCGCACGACCCGGAATCGAATCGATATCAGTTTCATCATATTGTCCAAGGTCGGCGGTGTAAGTAAAAGGGACCGCACCCTTCTCGCGCATCCAGGCAACAGCGACAGAGGTATCGAGCCCGCCCGAGAAGGCGATTCCTACCTTTTCCCCGAGGGGCAACTTTGCGAGGACTTTAGACATGGGGTGAGCCTACCTGCCCCATTATTCTCAGCCAAAAAAAGGCACAAATGGGCGCTTATTCGTGCTGAAAAGGCTTGCGCCGGTAAATAATTAATTAAAGTGCAGTTGATCGATCTCATCGATCCACGCGTTATAGCCAGCGTATTTCCGCGCCACGATATGGATTGTTAAATTATCGTGGTGCGGAAGATCCAAGCGATCGACGACAGCAGCAGCGCCGCCCTCATCAGTTCTTAAGAGCATCCAGAAACCCGAATCAGAGATACGAGCAAAGAAATCACCGCCCCGTAAACCGCTCTTTATTGCGAAGGCAATTTCAATCAACGCCTCTTGAAATTTTGCAACTGAGGAAAAAGCGCTGGATGCGAGGGCGAGGGCAACGACCGTTAGTTCGCGACCTTCACGCGCCGCAGTCGCAATCTCGCGTTTGAGATTCTCGTGAAAGAGGGCAGGCGCCATGCTGGCAGTGAGTGAATCGGCGCTGCCATCGCTCTGGAATTCGACATCTCGTAGGTCAAAATCGGCCATTTCGTAAGATTACTTGTATACCCTTCTCATGTGGGCATCAGTGATCAACTTTTTGAGCGAAGCCGCAAGAGCGCAATCGCACTCTTGCGCCTCGAGTCAGTCATCCTGCTTGCACTTATTCTCTATCTGGCGCTTCTTGCCGCATTCCGCACCAAACCTCTTAGCGCCCCACTCGCGCTCGCCGGGGATTTCATCGCTCTAGCATTGGGAGCCATTGGACTCTTCGCCTGTTCGATTAGTTATAAGAATGGAAAGTCCTGGGGGCGAGCTCCTGCAGTCCTGGCTAATTTGATCGCGCTCGGCGTCGCTTACTTCATGCTCTCTGGAAAGTTTTACATTGGTGCTTATCCGCTGGGCTTGCTCGCGATCTTTACTACCGCGGTATGCGTCTTGGGATATCGCGAATAATCACCACTCAATAATTTCGCGCTCTTCCCATAAAAAACCCGTCTTATCATCTCCTGGATTGAACATTCGCCTCGCTAACCAGAGTGCGGTATCGGCTCCCTGCTCAATCGAGAGTGGTGCATCAGCCCCGCCCATGTCGGTTCGGGTGTGATTCGGGCAGACGGCATCTACTAAGAAACCGCGCGCACCATGTCCGGTCTCAAAGGCGAGATTGCGCACCAGGGCATTTACCCCAGCCTTACTAATTCGATATGGAACCAATCCCCCGGCATTACCCGGTCCAGACATGCGCCCCAAGCAGGCGCTAAAGGCGATGATCCGACCCCGACGCGCCTCTGCCATTGCCGCTCCCAAAATATTGATGATGGTGAATGTCGAATCTAGGTTAATTGCCATGACTCGGCGCCATTCTGCGTCAGTAGTGCGCAAGGTCTTCGACATCTTCGCACTCATCACCCCGTGGGCCAGAATCAATATCTCTGGAGCTCCATACGTTGCCAGGATCTCGGCGAAAACTACGCGAGTAGCACCTTGATCTTCCAAATCCACCGCTCGAAAATCCGCTCCTATGTCAGCAGCGACAGCAGCCAGTCGATCCGGATCCTTCGCGACCAAGAGGACGCTGTGGCCAGATTTAATCAACTCTGTGGCGCAATACAGCCCCAAACCTCTGCTTCCGCCTGTAACGACAACTAAACTCATAAACCCCAGCGTAGAGCCCTACTTCACATCCCGCCTGAGGAGCGGACCCAGCCAAGGCTATTAAGATTCATCCGTACCTGATCTGCATTTCGAAGCGAAAGAGAGCGCCAGTGTCGGCATCGAATACCCCAGCAAATCATTTTGGTGGTTCCTTTGGACCTAATGAATGGCTCGTCGATGAGATGTATGAGCGCTACCAACAAGATCCTGCATCGGTTGATAAAGCCTGGTGGGATTTCTTCGCTGATTACACACCGCCAACGCAGAGCGCGAGCGCACCAGTATCACAACCTGGCGTTCCCCCAATTCCTAAATCTTCTACATCTACAACTCCGCCCGTCGTTCCAACTGCAACGCAGGTTGTTGCTCCAACACCGGTAACACCAGCGGCGCCACAGCCAACTCCCGTCGTTCAGGCACCACAAGTATCTTCGACGATTACGCCGGCGGATCCCGTTGTAAAGCCCATCCCAAAGCTAGTTACTCCAGATGCAGCGACTCTTGAACCAATCCGTGGAGTATCAGCTCGTGTCGTGCAGAGCATGGAAGCATCACTCAACGTTCCTACCGCGACTAGCGTGCGCGCGATTCCCGCCAAACTCATGATCGACAATCGCACCGTAATCAACAATCACCTGGCGCGAGCGCGCGGTGGCAAAGTTTCTTTCACCCATCTCATTGGATACGCAATGATCAAGGCGCTGCGCGCCATGCCAGAGATGAATACCTTTTTCGGTGAACTCGATGGCAAGCCTGCCCTGGGTCACCCCGAACATATCAACTTAGGAATCGCCATCGATTTGGCGAAGCCCGATGGTTCGCGCCAACTCTTAGTTCCTTCTATTAAGGGCTGCGAAGATTTAGACTTTGCCCAATTTTGGGCTTCGTATGAAGAGACCGTTCGCAAGGCGCGTACTGGCACATTGACCGTGGAAGATCACGCTGGCACAACGGTTTCGCTCACCAATCCCGGAACTCTCGGAACCGTTCACTCAGTCCCCCGCTTAGTTCAAGGCCAAGGTTTGATTCTCGGCGTCGGAGCCATGGATTACCCGGCAGAGTTCCAAGGCGCGAGCGAAGAGACCCTTACTAACTTAGCCATTTCAAAGACCATCACGCTTACAAGTACATATGACCATCGCGTCATTCAAGGCGCACAATCTGGTGACTTTCTGCGCCGCATCCACGAATTAATTCTCGGCGGCGACCACTTCTACGATGAGATCTTCGCGGCACTTCGTATTCCGTACGAGCCAATTCGCTGGACCGTTGACTTCCAATTCTCAAAAGAGGATCAAATCAGCAAGACCGCTCGCGTACAGCAGCTGATCGATGCCTACCGCACCTTCGGTCACTTAATGGCGGATACCGATCCACTTCGCTATCGCCAACGCAGCCACCCTGATCTCGATGTTGTTAATCACGGACTTTCGCTCTGGGATCTCGATCGCGAATTTGCGACCGGCGGTTTCGGTGGCAAGTCGTTTATGAAATTGCGCCGCATCCTCGGCATCTTGCGTGACTCGTACTGCCGCTCTGTTGGCGTTGAGTACATGTATATGGAGAATCCGCTCGAGCGTAAGTGGATGCAGGAGCATGTCGAAGTTGGTGCACCTCGCACTCCCCGCGAAGAGCAACTGCGTATCTTGCGCAAGCTCAACTCCGCCGAAGCCTTTGAATCATTTTTGCAAACTAAGTATGTTGGACAGAAGCGCTTCTCCCTCGAAGGCGGAGAGTCCCTCATCCCATTGCTCGATGCGATCCTCGATAGTTCTGCCAAGAGCGGAATGGAAGAAGTTTGCATCGGCATGCCACACCGCGGTCGCCTTAATGTCTTGGCGAATATCGGCGGCAAATCTTATGGCCAGATCTTCCAAGAGTTCGAAGGGCATTACGCCGAAAATTCTGTGCAAGGTACCGGCGATGTTAAGTATCACCTCGGAACTAAGGGCATATTCAAATCCGACTCTGGTGAGACCACCAAGATCTATCTCGCGGCAAACCCTTCCCACCTCGAAGCCGTGAACCCAGTCCTAGAAGGAATCGTCCGCGCCAAGCAAGATATCAAGGGCGTGCACGAGGCGTATGACGTCCTGCCAATTCTCGTCCATGGTGATGCTGCATTTGCAGGTCAAGGCGTGGTCTCCGAGACGCTCAACCTTTCACAACTCAAGGGATATCGCACCGGTGGAACTATCCACATCGTTGCCAACAACCAAGTTGGATTTACTACATCTCCACATGCAGCTCGTTCATCCACGTATTCGACTGATATCGCCAAGATGATTCAGGCGCCGGTCTTCCACGTCAACGGTGATGACCCAGAATCAGTTGTTCGCGTTGCTCGCCTAGCCTTTGAGTACCGCCAAGAGTTCAATAAGGATGTCGTGATCGACATGGTCTGCTACCGCCGCCGCGGTCATAACGAGGGCGATGAGCCAAGTTATACCCAACCTATGATGTACAAACTCATTGAAGCCAAGCGCAGCACCCGTAAGTTGTATACCGAAGCACTTATTGGTCGTGGAGATATCACGGTCGATGAGGCCGAAGAGGTCTTGCGCGATTACCAAGCACAACTCGATGCCGTCTATGCCGCAGTTCATAACGTTGAACCAGAACAAGGTTCTACCGCGATCCCAGAAGTTACTGAACCAGCGAAATTGCAAACAGGAGTTGCAGAAGCAACGCTCCGTCAGATTGCTGCCACACAAGTTGCTACTCCAGAGGGCTTTGTCATTCACCCCCGCCTAGCACCGCAATTGGCAAAGCGCACCGAGATGCTTGATGAAGGAACCGTGGATTGGTCGACCGGTGAACTCCTTGCCTTTGGATCACTACTTCTCGAAGGCCACCCAGTACGTCTCGCCGGACAAGATGTTCGCCGCGGAACTTTCTCTAATCGCCACGCGGTAATCGTTGATCAGAACACTGGTGGAGATTGGTTCCCATTGCGTGGACTTATCAACGATGACAATCATTTCTTCGTATTCGACTCACTGCTCTCAGAGTACGCAGCGATGGGATTTGAATATGGATATTCCGTCGAGCGCGAAGATGCTCTCGTCCTTTGGGAAGCGCAATTCGGTGATTTCGCCAACGGCGCACAATCAATTGTCGACGAATTCATTTCTAGTTCTCTGCAGAAGTGGGGCGAGCGTTCATCAATCGTTCTGCTCTTGCCACATGGTTACGAAGGCCAAGGACCAGATCACTCTTCCGCTCGTATCGAACGCTATCTCGCGCTCTGTGCCGAAGAGAACATGACTGTTGCACAGCCAAGTACACCTGCCTCTTACTTCCATCTATTGCGTTGGCACACCAAAAATGCCGCCCGCCGCCCGCTCATCGTCTTTGAACCAAAGTCGATGTTGCGTCTTAAAGCGGCAGCCTCCGGTCTCGCTGATTTCACATCTGGAACATTTAGTCCGCTGATCGATGACACCACTGTCACCAACGCGACTCGTGTGATCTTCTGCTCTGGCAAGATCTACTGGGATCTCGTTGCAGAACGCGCCAAGCTCGGTGAGAACACCACCGCCATCGTCCGCGTCGAACAGCTCTATCCATTCCCTATCGAAGAGTTCATGCGCGTCGCAAACGCTCACCCACATGCCAATCTGCTCTGGGTGCAAGATGAACCAGCCAACCAAGGTCCAAACCCATTCGTTGCACTCAATACCTTTGAAGCCCTCGAAGGACGTACCTTGCGTCGCGTCTCGCGTCGTGCAACTGCAAGCCCAGCAACGGGTTCGCATCACTTGCACGAAGAAGAGCAGCACGCTCTGATTACTGAGGCGTTTACTCGCTAAAGTCGAAGTTCTCCCCGCGGAACGCTTTCTTGTATTTCTTATAAGTTCCGTTGGCTCTGTGGATACCGCGCTGACGTCTCAGCGTTCCTCCATAGGAGGTAAACGAAAAACGAGGAAGAATACCCCTGAAGAGAATTTGATTATTCTTCACACGGAACATTCGATCCCTGAAAAAGAATTGTTGAGTTCGATTTCTTTCGCCATGTGCAAGGTAAGCCAGCGAACCCTCAATCCATCTTTCTAGGTCATTCTTTTCTCGAGTGTGAATGACCCATCCCGTTGCATCAAAGTTCGGATCAAGAGTGGACTCTGAGGAACTGGGCCACAATTCACATAGACCCTTTTTCATCGCAATTGGATAGGCGAACCTCTCTAAAATTGGGGTTCGAGCAAGAGCGCGCAACCAGAATGGACCTTTATGAAAATTAAATTCTGGACGGAAATTGGCAGGAAATTGGTGCCATCGCTTTTGCAACATGTTTCACCATCCTTCAGCACTTGATTCTTGCTTTAGTTTCCGTGTTCTGTTGTGCTCCTTTGGAATCGGAGTGATGCGATATTACCACGTACAAAATCGGGGGCTGTCCGATCTTCCATTTACAAGGTAGCGAAACGTTAACTTTTACTCTCTGGAAACCCTTCGCACTCACAGATTTAGCTTCGTTGAATATCCACCACCTTGAGCGGGAAATGGTCGTCGTGATTGATACTTCCTGGCCTGGACATTCCGTCAAGGCTTCCACATTCACCGTAAGCGGAAAATGTGTTGATTCGTGTGGATAATCCGTTTGGCCATCGCAGCCACGTCCAAATGAAATCTTTTTAACTAATTGACCCTTGACGTTTGTAAACGTGCTTTTCACGGTAGGTGGAGGGCCTAAGGGGGCTGCAGCATTCGCACTAGAAATGACTGTGAGAGAAAGAACAAGAAATGCAACTAAAGCACGTGATTTCATGATCGTAGAACTTCCTTCCCGAATCTTGTTCAGATTTATAGGAAGTATGAACTGGTTCTCCGCTTGCTTCTTGAGGGGTGTGGATAACCTTGTATTAGCTCCTGCGGTAGCGAATCAGAACTCGACCGACAATTTCACGTGGCGCCAGCAATCCCCAAGTTCTTGAATCGGTGCTGGCGTCTTTGTTATCGCCCTCGACCCAAAGTCCATTTTCATCTGCGCGCATCACGCGCTTGATCAACAGGATTCCGGGATAGCTCTCGCGCTCGATCACCACAACTTTTCCAACCAAGCGTTGTGCCCCGTTCATCTCAACTCCACTTAAGCGGCGAAAGAGCAGCCAATCTCCATCGATGTAGGTGGGGCTCATCGAATTGCCGCTCACCGCAATAGTTCTAAATGGAAGGTGCGCCATGGGAGTAGTAGTCTGACACATAGGACGATTCGTTTTTATTAAAGAAGGAGCACCTATGTTTAAGCCAACTCTCGTTGGATTTGCCCACTGCGATCTACCCTGCGGAATCTACGATCCTGCACAGGCCAAGATCGAGGCACAATCAGTAAAAGCTGCCATGGAGAAGTACGCGGCCAGCAGCGATGTTGATTTCAAGTCACGCGCAGTAGCAGTTAAGGAAGAGCGCTCTGAGATGGTCAAGCACCACCTCTGGGTTCTCTGGACTGATTACTTCAAGGCCCCTCACTTCGAGGCATACCCACAACTCAACACCTTGTTTAACGAGGCTACCAAGCTCGCTGGCGCCGGTGGCACAAAGGGAACAAATGATGTTGCAGTAGCCGATAAGTTGTTGGCCAAGATCGAAGAGATCTCCGAGATCTTCTGGGCTACCAAGAAGGCTTAATTAACTAGCGGCGCTGGTGCGCGGAAGATTTTCTGCTGCGCTCCGTGCCATAAAAGAAACACGATCTACTAATCGCCGTTGCACTTGTGCGACGGCGATTATTCGTTGCTCTTGATGAATTTCACATTCGAAGGTCAAGATATTGTCGCTGAACTCTGTGGCTTTAACTAAAGCGCGAACTTCGGCGCCAATTGCAACCGCTCCCCGCATCTGAATAGCAGCCCCAATGGTGAAGGTAGTTTCGCCGGTTTCGAAGTATTCGGCGATCGCGGCGCTACAGGCTGACTCGATAACGTTAAGCGCAGAATTTGCGGCAAGTACTGGTAGATCATTGAACCCTTGAGCAACCCCAGTATCGAGCGGGCGGACGGTGAGGGAAGCCATCCCTACCGACCCCACTAACTGTTCTGGTTGCATAGCCAAAACTTAATGGATTTGCGGGTAAAAAGTAGGAGTTATTGCTCTTCGTTGAAGTCGTGGCGAATCTCTTGGGTGAACTCTTGCGTGACTTGGATCGAGGTAGTTCCGTCAAAAGTGAAATTCGTGATGGGGGTAGATGACGAGAAGAACTGGACTTGAGACTGTCCGGCTAACTCTTCTGTTTGTTGCAAAATCCGATCATGGAGTTCTTGCGGCGCCTGTTCATTGCAGTTCATTTGGAGCAATTCCTTCAAGAAGGCTACGGCGGTGCTCTCGTGCAGCATCTCCTCGTTGCAATCCGCACATTCTTGGAAGTGGGTCAGGTAGGACTGATATTCCGGCTCGGAGGGGAGCTCGTGATCGATGAAGAGAACTAGGGTCTGCAGAATCTTGTCGCAAGGCAGGTGATCGGCGTTATGCATCACTGCCTCCCCGATTAAATCCCCGGTCCTTGGCATATTCAGCCAGCGAGGCGCGTAGGAGTTTGCGGCCACGGTGCAACCGCGACATCACGGTCCCCGATGGCACTCCGACGATATCGGCGATCTCTTTGTACGAGAATCCTTCGACATCGGCGAGATAAACCGCCATACGAAAATCTTCGGGCATAGCAGCGAGCGCAGCCTTTACATCAACATCGACGATGCCATCGAGCGCGACATCTTCGGCGGATCGACCTTGATCGCTGGTGTGGCTGGCAGCGTCATATATCTGCCAATCTTCAAGTTCACCATCGCTGATCTGCGGGCGACGCTGGTCCTTGCGATAGGTATTGATAAAAGTTGTGGTGAGAATGCGATACAGCCAGGCCTTGAGATTGGTACCGGGTTCAAATTGATGGAAGGCGACGAAGGCCTTGGCATAGGTATCTTGAACGAGATCCTGAGCATCCTGCGGATTCTTGGTGTAACGCATGGCTGCCGCGTACAACTGATTGGTGTACTGCAGCGCGTCACGCTCAAAGCGCGCCTTCTTCTGGGCAGGGCTCTCAGTGGCGCGATCAACGACCGCGACCTCAGATTGATTGATATCCATTACCGCCAAGGCTACTCCCACAAGGTGTGAACCACCTGAACGGATGGTTTATTCCCGCTTAGAAGAGGGTCTCTGGCTCCCCAAGTTCAATAGGTGCAATCAATTGCGAACCGTTGTTAGCTGTGGAATTTACGCGAGAAGAGACCGGGTAAGCCTGTAGTCCGCGGGCCGGTTCAGTGAGATTCATCAAGGCGCGAATTTCATCTACTTGGTTAAGTGAGGGATCCAACCAGGCCTCCCACCGATCTTTTGGCAAAAAAGTCGGCATGCGGTGATGCACTGTTGCGAGAAATTCCACCGCTGGTCTGGTGATGATTGCAGCGCTCTCTCTATAACTTCCATCGGGGCTGCGCCAGCGATCCCAAATCCCAGCAAATGCAATCAAGCCATCTCCATGGATGAAGAATGGTTGCTTTGGAGAATAAGGTCCCATCTCTGTCGCCCACTCGTAATATCCGCTCGCCGGTATCAAGCAGCGACGTGAAGTAAATGCGCTTCTGAAAGTTGGCTTCTCATGCACCGTCTCGGTGCGGGCGTTGATCGCTTGCGATTGTGAACGCAGGGCATCGGTCGAGTTCTCAGACCAAGGGGCGATCAAGCCCCAAGAGACCGTTGAGAGTTCACGCTGCCCTTCACGATTATCTCTGACGATATAAATGTCGCGCGTGGGAGTGATATTCCAGTCCGCGGGAAGTATGGGACCCGCGTAGCCAGTTGAAATCTCAAATGCATCCATCAGCTCGTCTTGGCTGGCATTAAGGGCATATCGACCGCACATGAGCGTAAAGGTATCTCAGGTAGGCTTACCGTATGACGAATTTGTGGCGCGCTCCCTACCGCGGGAACCTCCCGGTTAAAGCGACGCTCACGATTCCTGGCTCCAAATCTGTGACTAATCGGGCTCTGATCTTGGCGGCGCTCTGCGATTCACCATCGGTGCTGCGCCGGCCGCTCCACTCCCGTGACTCTGCCCTGATGATCGCTGGCTTAAAAGCGATTGGGGTTGGGATCGAAACCGCCGCCAATGGCGATTTAACTATTACTCCCGGTCCACTCTTTGGCCCAGCCTCCATCGACGTCGGCAACGCCGGAACGGTGATGCGCTTTCTGCCCCCCGTAGCCGCGATGACTAAGGGGATCATTCACTTTGATGGCGATGCCAGATCGCACGAACGTCCGCTCGGTCCTGTCATCAAAGCGCTGGAAGCTTTAGGCGTTTCGATTGAACATGGCGGTCGCTATTCATTGCCGATGACCATCAACGCCAACGGACAACTGCGCGGTGGCACCGTTGAAGTAGATGCAACCTTGTCGAGCCAATTCATCTCGGCGCTCTTGCTCGTAGCTCCTGCTACTAAAGAGGGAGTCACTGTTAAGCATGTTGGCACTTCGCTACCTTCGCTCCCCCATATTGAAATGACTATCGCCATGCTCCGCGAAAAGGGTGTCGAAGTAGTTGTCGGCGACAATGAGTGGATCGTAAAACCCGCGATCATGCACGGCGCAGATTCAGTCATTGAGCCAGACCTCTCTAACGCAGCGCCATTTATGGGCGCGGCAATGATCAGTGGCGGCACCGTTGTTATTCGCGATTGGCCCCGATCGACAACGCAACCCGGTGATGACTTGCGCGAAATCTTCACCCAGATGGGTGCGCATGTTGAATTCCAGGGTGATGATTTAGCTATCACTGGCGGTGCTATTCATGGCATCGATATCGATCTGCATGATGTTGGAGAATTAACTCCCTCGATCGCAGCGCTCTGCGTCTTTGCGGATTCCCCTTCTTACCTACGCGGCATCGCTCACTTGCGCACGCACGAGACCGATCGTTTGGCGGCGCTGGCCACCGAGATAAATAATTTGGGTGGCGAAGTTATCGAAGAGCCTTCTGCGCTCCGCATTATCCCGAAGTCATTACGCGCCGGCACTTTTCACACCTACGACGATCATCGCTTGGCAACGGCTGGTGCCATGATTGGGCTGCGCATCGAGGGAATCGATGTAGAAAATATTGAGACCACGCGCAAGACCCTGCCCGATTTTCCGGGAGCGTGGGCCGATCTTTTGAGCGGTAATCAATGACCCCTCGCGATCTCGATGAAGATGATGTTCGGATCCGTCCGAAGCGTTCATCGCGTCCGCGAACTAAAGATCGACCCGATTATTCTGCAGCCGAACTCGCTCGCATCATCGCAGTAGATCGCGGTCGTAGCGCGGCTCTTATCGAAAATACCGGCATTGTTGTCACCGCCATGAAGGCGCGCGAACTCGGCAAGAAGTCGGTTGTTGTCGGAGATATCGTGCGTATCGTCGGAGATACCTCTGGCAAGGTCGATACCTTGGCTCGTATCGTCGCCGTTGAGCCGCGCATCAATGAATTGACGCGCACCGTGGAAGATGATGCTGGCATGGAACGCATGATTGTCGCCAACGTCGATCAGATCGGAATTGTTTTAGCTGCCGCGAGTCCCGAACCACGGCACGGCTTCGTCGACCGAGCACTCGTCGTCGCCTTCGATCAACGCATCAAGCCACTCATCATCATGACAAAGTGCGATTTGGCCGATCCCACAGAATTCTTAGCGTCGTACAAAGATCTCGATGTGGAGTCGATTCAGATTCAACGTGGCGGTGACCTCACCGCTTTGCACAGTGCTTTAGCAGGCAAGCGCACCGTTCTTCTGGGTCATTCCGGCGTCGGCAAATCCACCCTGGTAAATGCTTTGGTCGAAACGGCAAACCGCGCCACCGGTGATGTCAACGATGTGACTGGCCGCGGGCGCCACACCTCATCGAGCGCCATTGCCCTAGAACTCAACGATAAGTCGGGCTGGATCATCGATACCCCAGGGGTGCGCTCCTTTGGGTTGGCTCATGTGCAGCGCGATCGGGTCATCGGAGCCTTTCGCGAGTTTGTCGAGGCGATCGAACACTGTCCCCGAAATTGCTCGCACGATGAAGAAGAGTGCGCTCTCAACTCCATGATTACTGACCCGATCTCACTGGCCCGGCTAGCGAATCTCCGCGGGCTTCTGCGCGAAGGTAAACTAAATTCATGAGAGATTTCGCCCAAGACCTAATGCTCGCTCACCATCTCGCCGATCTCGCCGATTCGATTTCGCGCGATCGCTATCAATCTCTCGATCTTGTTGTTGAAACCAAGCCAGATCTCACGCCAGTCACCGATGCCGACAAAGCGGTTGAAAGAAAGATTCGCGAAGCGTTAGCGACAGCGCGCCCCGACGATTTAGTTCTCGGCGAAGAATTTGGGGCGCCAACCCTGACACAAGATAGCTATTACTGGGTGATCGATCCGATCGATGGCACTAAGAACTTCTTGCGTGGAATTCCCACATGGGCCACCCTGATCGCTCTATGCAACCCGCAGGGCGAAGTAGTTGCGGGCGTTGTAAGTGCTCCTGCGCTTTACCGGCGCTGGTTTGCTGCCCTTGGTAGCGGTGCCTACATCAGCGAGAACGGTGGAGTTCCACGCCAGATCAAGGTTTCAGGAGTTCGCAACCTCAAGGATGCATCGCTCTCTTACTCCGATCTCATTGGCTGGGGCAGCCGCAAGGCAGCAATGCTCAAGTTACAAGATGAGATCTGGCGAAGCCGTGGCTTCGGAGATTTCTGGTCGCATATGCTGGTTGCAGAAGGTGCCCTCGATATTGCAGTCGAGCCGACTCTTGCGCTCTGGGATATGGCGGCGCTGGATATCATCGTGCGCGAAGCCGGTGGCACATTTACCAACCTAGATGGAACGCCTGGACCGCACGGGGGCAACGGAGTTTCCAGCAATACTCTGCTCCATAGAGATTTCCTAGGAGCGCTTAATTCATGAGATTTCTCTGGTTCGGCAAGAAGAAAGTTAAGCCAACTCCCGTCCTTGAAGTTGAAAAGGAGCGCGAGCCGGAGGAGGTTTATTCAGTCGTGGGGTTCACCTGCGAGACTAACCCGATCGCGACAGCAAAGAACACGCAACTACATTTAGAGGTTATTAACTCCTTGATCTTGTCGGTGCTCTCTCAAGCTAACTCCCCCGCCGATCTTGCCGCGCAAGAGTTCTTTCAGGCCCATGGCGCCAATGTGCTGCCTACGGATGGATTCACATATAGCGCTGAACGCGGATACAGCTCACGAGTACGCGACGAGAAAACAGTACGTACCGTTCTGATTGGTCCGGCACCAGTTATTGCGCGGGCTGCTACGCCATTTTGCAGAGCGATCAGCACCGCGATCGCAGAGAACCCAAATGCTTTGGTTGTCGCCGTCGATGGAATTGCCTACGCCAGTTATTCGATCACAAAAGAATTGGTTTAGAGTTCCAGCCAACCATTTGCTGGAAGTTCATCAGCGCTATCTGGACCCCATGTACCTTTGAAGTACGGCGACAGGTGCGGTTCGTTATTTATGACTCCTTCAACGATGCGCCAAGTCTCTAGAACAGAATCGATATGCGTAAAGCGCATATGATCCCCAGCCATCGCGGCGCGCAGCAGGCGCTCGTATGCCTCTTGTCGCTCACCGAGGGCAGCAGAGAAATTAACAGTCAACTTTACGGGTTCGGTCTTTAGGTGATCGCCCGGTGATTTAGCCTGTAATTCAATATCCACACCGTCGTTCTTACCCAAGCGGAAGCGGAGCAAGTTAGCCGAACCCTCTTGCGTCTCGGCAAAGAGCAGGCGCGGTGGTTGCTTAAATTCAATAATAACTTCGAGCGTGCTCTCTTCTAGATTCTTTCCGGTACGAAGATAGAAAGGAACGCCCGACCAGCGCCAGTTGTCGACATGCATAATTGCAGCGGCATAGGTCTCGGTCGTAGAACGTGGAGCAACCCCAGCCTCGTCGAGATATCCAACGTACTGCCCGCGAATTACATTCTCGGGTTTAAGTGCTGCCATGGCACGGAAGACTTTCAGTTTCTCATCTTCCATGCGGCCCGAAGTGAGATCAGAAGGTGGTTCCATGGCGATCAGGGCAAGTACCTGTAGCAAGTGATTTTGAAGTACGTCTCGGATTGCTCCGACGCCATCATAGAAAGCTCCGCGACCTTCGACGCCAAAGTCTTCGGCCATCGTAATCTGCACGCTATTGATGTAGCGGTGGTTCCAGAGTGGCTCCCAGATCGAATTGGCGAAGCGGAAGATCAAGATATCTTCGACAGACTCTTTACCGAGGTAGTGATCGATACGGTAGATACGCTCTTCAGGGAGAACGGCTTCTAGTACATCTTGTAGCGCAATCGCAGAATGTAAGTCACGACCAAAAGGCTTTTCAACGACGAGGCGGCAGCGCTCAGTTAACCCGACCTTAGCTAGTCCTTGTGTGACGTTGCCAAAGAATGCTGGTGGGATAGCAAGATAAATAACGGGGCTCTGTTTATCCCGCAAAACCTCTGCCAGGTCTTCGTAGAGTTTGGAATCTTCATAATTACCGACAACGAGTGACAGGTCGGCATCGAGTTGGGCCATGATCTTTGCATCCGGATTGGGAAAGGCTTGGTGAATGGCCTCCATGGCATTGGACGCAAATTGGGCGTGATCCCATTTAGTAGAGGCAACTCCGACTACAGGGCAGCGCAGTGAGTCGTTGAGAGCCATGCTGTAGAGCGCGGGAAATATCTTCTTCTTAGCCAGATCGCCCGTCGCCCCAAAGAGGACCAGAACATCCGCAGCTTCTAAATCTACTTTACGTGCATTCATTAATTTTTCTTCGCTTCTACGTGGCCGCCGAATTTCTTTCGCATTGCAGAGAGAACCTTATTGGCGTACAAATCATTCCCGCGCGATGAAAAACGGCCCATCAGTGAGGCGCTGAGCACATTGGCAGGGACTCCTGCATCAATTGCGGTCTGTACAGTCCAGCGACCTTCACCAGAATCGGATACTGATCCTTCATAGCCGGCAAGCTCTGGATCTTCGGTGTAGGCCGTTGCGGTGAGATCGAGCAACCACGAAGCAACAACAGATCCGCGGCGCCAAACTTCGGTGACCTCTTCCATATCAAAGTCATACTTGGTTTCGACATGATCGCCAACGGCGGTGGGGTGCTTAATCCCCTGTGCCGCTGCGTGAATCAAGTTAAGGCCTTCGGCATAAGCAGCCATGGCGCCGTACTCAATGCCATTGTGCACCATCTTGATGAAGTGGCCAGAACCAACGGGACCACAATGCAGAAATCCATATTCAGAGTTACTTGGCTCACCAGTGCGACCAGGGGTACGTTCCGCTGATTCGGTACCAGGTGCCATTGCCTTAAAGATTGGGGTGAGGCGATCAACTACCGCGTTATCGCCACCGATCATGAGCGAATAACCACGCTCTAGACCGTAGACGCCACCTGATGTTCCGACATCAACGAAATTGATTCCCTTAGGAGCAAGCCAAGCGGCGTTTGCGATGTCATCGCGATAGAAAGTATTTCCACCGTCAATAATCGTAGAACCGGGAGCGAGATGTTCGGCAATCGCATGAATAGTCTGTTGCGTAACTTCGGCAGGGACCATCACCCAGACAAATTGTGGGTTGTTAGTGCTGTTGAATTGCGCCAAATCAGCGAGAGCGGCGAGGGGCGTGAAGCCTTCGGAAGCAACGCTCTTTACCGTCTCTGGATTAACATCATAAACAGCGATGCTCACCGGCGTTTGGGCATGAGATTGGATGCGGCGGGCGATATTCGCCCCCATGCGTCCCAAGCCGACAACGGTTAATTGAATACTGCTCATGCTGATCTCCTATCGGTGAAGCGATCTTAAATTAGTTGCTCGTTGGTGCCGAGAGGTCGGTGAGGATTTGCAGTTGACCGTTAGGTGAACACTTCTCCAGAAGTCCGACTGGACCCGTAGCAATCGACTGCAACGCTGCAGCTTTACCCTCGCCGAGGGCGAAGATGTAGATATGAAGCGAGTTTGCCAGACGAGAGAGCGACAGGCTCACTCGCAATGGAGGTAACTTGGGAGAATTATGGACCGCTAGGGCAGGACCAGAGAATTCTGGGTCGAAAGTATGCGGAAAGAGGCTGGCGATGTGCCCGTCCTCGCCCATGCTCAGAACCACCGCATCAAAGGGCTGCTTCCCCAGCTCTAGAGAAAGTTCAGCGGCGTAATTAGCAGCCGCCACGTCGAGATCGCCGCTGGCATCCACGCGGTGAAAGACAATGTGGGATTTACTCAATCCAAAGCCAGCGATCAAAATCGTATCAGTGCGATCCGGATCATCTTCCGTCGTGAAGCGCTCATCTGAAAACCAGATGTGGAGCATTGAACCTTCGAAGGCCACATTTTCGCGGAGCAATCTAAAGAGCGCTTGATCTATCGCCTTCACTATCGCCAGACCGGTGCGTCCGCCGGTTACGACTACGTGAGCAGATTTTCTCTCGACCCATGCATCTGTGATTGCAACTATGACATTGGAGGCACAAAGACTCACTAAATTTTCAGGTGATGAGTCTTCAAGAAAATTCATTAATAAGACCCTTCGCGTTCCTCTTTGATAACCTAGCAGAAATTATACAGGGTGCTGAGTTGCTCAATATTCAACCTATTTTGAGCTATCCACAGGCTTCATATTTGTACTGCGCCGATGAGCCCCAGAGATTTTAGAATCACAATATGGTTCCAGATTTTCGTCAGAAAAAGAGTTCTAGAAATAATCAATTCCGAGCAAACGATAACTCGCATGCGTTTACTCAAGCCAGTTCAGACGATCCCCATCGGATTGTCTTTTTTAAGCGACATTTCGAAGATGACCCTTTAGAATCCATGCCGGGCAGAGAATATCTTCGCTCCTGCCCCACTGAAGTAAGAATAAAATTCCAAACCACATTAATTGCGGTGGCAAAAGGACCTCCAAAAAGATTCGCCGGAGGTGGTCGTTGGGAGGCGATGCATGGTGAATTGACGGGATGGTTCGAAGTCAGAGTTGAGTTTGCCCGTACTTCACACCACCGGCTCTTTTGCCTAATTGATACTGAGGCAATCGATCAATCACGACCACTTCTTGTGGTAGTTCACGGAGGAACAAAGGCATTTGGAACGGTATTTAAGAAGAAATTCTACGACCAACTAACGGAATTCGGTGATGAGTACCATTCTCGCAACCCGCGATCAATCGCTTAGTGAATTTCTGGGTTTAACGCACGCACCAATTGCTCTCGCTTCTTCTTGGGCAACTCTTCGAGCACAATTCGCATACCTAACGCTGCCGCTATTTCAGCTAGAGTCCCCAGAGTTGGATTGGGATTTCTACTGGAAAAGAGCCGACGCACAGACGCAGGTTCAACTTCGACTCTTTGGGCCAATTGTGATTTCGAAACCTCTTGTCTCTGTCTAGCAGCGTCTAAAGTATTGACAACTTCATCAATAGTGGCGGTTCGAATTGATTCCAAAAGAAACGATTTCTTAAACCTGGTCCTGCCCAGATCCTTTTCTAGGTCTTTCCAGAACAAGTCATTCTCTGTCACGATTGTTACCTCCCTCAGGTCATTGCGTAACATATATGGTACTCCAATGTTCCCTGGCCATCGGAACATAGATCTTGTTGTGGATACAGGGAGGCGAAAAGGTCTCAATGCCCCCACCTGCGTGTTCGCTAATAAAATTCAAGGCTTTAACTTTTTAAGTGGGATCAGCCTTTGACGTAAGAGAGCTTCTCAGCGACCTTTCCATTGGTGACACGAAACACGTCTACGCCCCGAACATGACCACCTGTCCATGAATAACGCCAGAGTTGAATCACTCGATCTCCGACTGCAAATGTTTCTTCGGGTTCAAATCGGCTGCTCAGATCTGCAAATATGGGTGCCCACGCCAAGGCGATGGCGGCGCGACCTCTATAGGCGGTTCCATCTGGTGCTGGATCAGTGTCATCAAAGAGACAATCATCGGTAATCAAGGCGAGAGTGTCTTCTAAATCATGATCTCCCCACGCCGCACCGAAAGCTGTAACAACATCTAGAGCGTTGGTCGATCCTTCGAGATCACCCATTCCTGTCTCCCCTCTTAGAAGTCCACCCCGGACTCTTATTAGCGATGACATTACTTTCTGTCTGGAAGAAGTCAATAAAAAACTCCCCTCACGGTGGAGGGGAGTTCAGATCTAAATCTAATAACTAGATATTAGATAGTAGTAGCGGGGACAGGATTTGAACCTATGACCTCTGGGTTATGAGCCCAGCGAGCTACCGAGCTGCTCCACCCCGCGTCGGTAGTGCAATCTTATTAGAAAAGCGCCAATAACCCAAAACGAGGCTATCGGCGCTTGCTCTAAAAGCGGTATTACTTACTTTCTACTTTCCCTCCGCAGCAATTGCGGCGGCGATCGCTGCCTTCAGTTGATTCTGCGCCGTTCCATACGCCGCGAAATCACCATTCTTGAGCGCCTGATTAGATGCAGCTATCGCTGCTTTTGCGGCGGCAAGTGCCTGCTTCAGAGTAGATGTTCCGGTAGTCGTACCACCCGGCGTCACGCTTCCGGTGGATGAGTTAACGGTCGCACCTGAATTACTTCCGAAGACTTGGTTCAGCGCATCCTGCAGAGTATTTCCAAATCCGATTTGATCTCCGAAGGAGACCAAAACTTTCTGGAGCAGTGGGAACGCTGATGCGTTGGCGGTTGCTTTCACATAGACCGGCTGCACGTAGAGCAATCCACTGCCGACCGGCAAGGTCAACAAGTTACCGAGCACCACGTCGGAGCCACCCTGACGCAATAGCGAGAGCGTTTGCGCAACATCAGGTTTCGCTTCAAAGTTCGAAGCGACCTGCGACGGTCCTGAGATATTTGTCGAACGTGGCAATTGCAGAATCGTTATCTTTCCGTAGTTTGCTCCAGGATCAGAGTTGACGGCAGCAAAGGCTGTCAGGTTCTGACGGCTACCGCGTGGAACGAACGCGGTCGACAACGAGAAGTATGAAGTCGAAGACCCTGGAAGTTGCAGCGTCTGGTAGGTAGGAGGTTGATTCTGGGCATTGGCGCCTAGTGATGAAGGATCCGATGGAACCTTCCAGAAATCTTGTCCGCCGTAATACGCAGCGGCTGTATTGACATGATAGGTCGTCAAAACATCGCGTTGCACTTGGAAGATACCTTCTGGGTAGCGAATATGTTGGAGTAGAGCCGCGCTAATTGCGCTCTTTGGCTGCACGGTGCCTGGATAAGCCTTGCTCCATGTCTTCAGGACTGGATCAGTGGTATCCCACTGGTACAAGGTAACCGTTCCGTCATATGCATCTACCGTTGCTTTCACCGAGTTTCGAATGTAATTCACATTCATATCGGGCAGCGCCGTCACAGTTGATGAGTTAGCTGTCACAGAGTTAGAAGATGCGGTCGCAAGATTCTCTACCGCCGAATATGGATAGCCAGAAGAGGTGGTGTAACCATCAACGATCCAAAGAACCTTTCCGTTGACTACCGCAGGATAGATATTTCCATCTAGCGTCAACCACGGTGCAACTTTCTGCACGCGCTCTGCTGGTGAGCGGTTATAAAGAATCTTTGAATCTGTATTGATCAAGTTGGAAAGCAGAATTTGCTGGTCCTTGTATTTGATCGCAAAGAGCAGGCGCGTAAGCATGCTTCCCATGGGGACGCCGCCCTTGCCCGCATAGGTGTAGTTCTGCTGGCCATTGGCCTGCGAATCATCGGGATAATCCAACTCGTTAGGGGTGCTCTTGCCAGAGCCGCCAACGATGGAATATCCGGGAACGTTCTCACCGAAGTAGACGCGTGGCTGGAATGTACCTAGACCCTTAGATGGCGGAATATTTCCCACTGTGAAGCTGGGCTTTCCATCCGCATCAACAACATTTGTTGGAGAAGCGACGAAGCCAAAGCCATGGGTATAAACGAGATGGTCGTTAATCCAGTTCTGTGCCGGTGATCCCGCAATATTGAGTTCGCGTACCGCAACGACTACATCTTGCTTCTTGCCGTTAATCTTGTAACGATCAACATCAAGGGCATCTGGGAAGGTGTAGTAAGGCTTAATCTGTTGCAACTGGCGGAATGTTGCAGATAAGACATCGGGGTCCAGCAGACGAGCATTGGAAATATTTGAAGTGTCTTTTGCTAGTTGCCCTGGCTGCGTGGAAATGACAGCTGGGTAATCTTTAATCGCTATATCCGAGAGTCCGTACGCGGCGCGAGTTGCGTTGATATTGCGCTGGATATAAGGAGCCTCTTTATTTGATTCGCTGGGCTTCACCGTGAATTGTTGAATGAATGCTGGGTAGATTCCCGCGATCAAGAGTGAAGAGACAACCATTAGTACCACTCCGGCTGCTGGAAGTACCCAGGAGCGACGGATTATGTTCGCAAAGAAGAGCAAGGCGCAGATGACAGCGATACCAGCCAGAATCGACTTAGCCGGCAAGAGCGCGTTGACATCGGTGTAACCCAAGCCGGTAAAGAGGCTGCCCTTATGCAGAGCCAAGTCATAACGATCAAACCAGTACGCAATTGCTTTGATCAAAACAAGTACGCCCAGCAGCACAGAGAGTTGTACTCGTGCAGCAACGGTAGTTCTGTCATGACTTTCCTGCGGGCGAATTCCGCCGTAGACGTAATGAATTCCCACGGTTGCGATCAAGGTAATCAGAATGGTTGAGATAGCCCATTTAATGAGTGATTCATACATCGGTAATTTGAAAGCGAAGAAAGAGATATCGAGGTGGAACTGGGGATCTTTGGTGCCAAAGCTGCTGGAGTTCTTAAACTGCAACCAAGTTTCCCAGAGCTTGGAGCCGGAAGTTCCTGCAAACCAGAAGAGAACTACTGCAATCGCTGCTACGACATAACGCTTAATTGGCTCAATCTGTCCGCGATAGCGTTCTAAATTATCGGCTTCAACAGAGACCGGTACATAGATCGGGCGGCGGCGGTAAGCCAAGACAATATTCGAAGTGATAAATAGTGATGTGACTAGGCCGAAGGCGATAAAGAGTTCGATCTTGGTAAAGAGGGTCTTACTCCAGACGCTGGTGAAGCTAACTGAGCGGAACCACAAGAGATCGGTATAGAAACCTGTGAGGGATACCAAGACCGCGATTATTGCAACGAGTGCGATAACTACATACCCGAGGGGACTTAAGCCCTTACGGTCACCTGGCTCCCGAGGGGGACGCGGTGGTCTGGCATTATTGAAGGGATTATTAGGAAACTGGAAAGAACTCATGGAAATACTCTAGTGCTCGGAATTGGGCTCCCGCAGAGTCTGTTGGAAGTGGTTGAACTTATCTACCGAGCGATTGGTCTCATTGTGGAATTTGTCTTTAAATTTGGTGGTCCAGACGACATATCCGATGGCGCAACTAACCAGAACAACAGGAACAACCCACCAGATCAGAGCCGCAAAGGCGGTTGATGTCGCTGGCGCGCTAGCGGCCTGGGCGAACATCGCTGGAATGTGGATCATGAGCCCACTTTAACCCAGCCTGTGCGCTTTTATTCCCGAGAAGCGGAAATATAGTCAGAGTGGATATTGTTCATATTCTCATAGGTAGTAGTTTGGCTCTCAGGAATGAAGGTAGGCGAAGGTGAGTGGTTTTGGATTCTTCCCCAGCGAGGGTTTCTTCAACGCTGGAACAAGTGGCGCTCCTGGTTCACCGATGCTCCAAACGAGTGTGATGCGTGATGCTGCCCGCAAATTCTTAGCGACCCACAATGATCTTCCCGTTGGTCGTGAGGATGCTCGCAAGGCCCAAGAAGCGATCGATATTGCTAATACCTGGATTGAAGAGCAGACCCAATTTCCTGCCACAGTAACCAACGCCGATGTGGCTTGGAGCCGCAAGGATTGGATTGATCACTCCATCAATGGGTGGCAGATGCTGGTTGAACCGCTAGCCGAAGGCATGGTCGAAGCTCTCGGTAAAGTCTTAAAGGAGATGGGCCCGGCCGAACTGGGGCCACAAGAGGGATTCTTACCAGTCATGCGCGGCTTCATGGGGCAGTTGATTGCAACCCAACTCGGTCAATCGATCGGAACTCTCTCCATTGGTTTGACCGGATCGCAAGATGCCGCAATTCCACTCTTTGAAAAATCCGGCGCCCATCTGATTCCACAAAATATCGCCACCTGGGGCGAAGGTTTAGAAATTCCTGAGCAAGAGATTGCTATCTATATGGCGTTGCGCGAAGTCGCAGCGCAGCGGTTATTCGCGCATACTCCGTGGCTCGGTGCATATATTCGCGATCTCATTGCGAGTTATGGCAGCGGAATCACCGTTGATATTGATTCTATTCAGAGCCAAGCTGAGAGTGCGATGATCTCAGGTGAACTCGACATTAACAATCCGGAATCAATCACGATGGCAATCAATCAAGGAATGTTCCAACCAGAGCAGAGCGCGGCGCAAACTGCGGCGCTAGCAAAATTGGAAATTACCTTTGCGCTGATCGAGGGATGGATCGACCACGTTACATCGCTTTCAGCGAAAGATCGTCTGCCATCACTCGGAGCGCTACAAGAGAGTTACCGTCGCTCTCGCATCGAGAGTGCGCCGACGCAACAACTCTTTGCAATGCTCTTGGGTCTACAAATTTCTCCACGGTTGACGCGCGAGTGTTCAAATTTTTGGAATGAGATCTATGCAATCAGTGGTGGCCTCGATGGGGGAACTGCGATTCGTGATCACCGCTGGGAAGATTCTGCGTTATTGCCTACCGCTGCAGATCTCGCTGATCCCGCTGGTTTCTTGGTGAGTACAACAGTGCCGGATGATCTCTCCGGATTGGTGTAAACCCCTTAAAAACACTTAGAAATAGAGAAGCCAAATCCCCGGCCGCACATTTGATGTCTGCCTTCCCCTTGCCTACATCAAACGGTTATCCGAGGACTTGGTGAGTGAAACCTATGCCAACTCGCCCCAATTTCCAAAAAGAAATGCCACAATTCTTCTCAGAATCTTCTTGACAAAGTTCTAGGGAAAGGGGTAATCCATGGATTCGGTGGATAACTTTCTCCAGACCTCCCTCTTTGCAGATACCCTCCCCGCCATGCTCAAAGATGCCAAGAGTGGCGATCCCAAAAAAAGCCAGAAGTTCCTCCGCGCCAAAGCTCTTCCAGATAACCTGCCTGAATTTCGGGTCATTCGCAGCACCCGCCGCAAGCGCAGCATCAGCGCGCTCCGTCAAAATGGAATTATTGAGATCCATATCCCCGACCGCATGAGTCGCAAGGATGAATTTGCGGTTATCCCCGAGATGATCGAGATAGTCCTGCGTCGCGAGGCGAAGAGCCGCTCCAGCGACGCTGCGCTAGCGCAGATGGCCGAGCGCTTGCTTGATCGCTACCTTCCCGACTTCCATGAGCGGCCCACTGCAATAACCTGGCGCACCATGCGCGAGCGCTGGGGTTCGTGCACGACCAGTGATGGAACGATCCGCATCTCGCTGCGCCTCAATGGCACGCCGGATTATGTTGTTGAGTGTGTTCTCTTCCATGAATTAATCCATCTACGCGTACCAGGACATGGCGCTGACTTCCATGCCTACCTGGAGCGCTATCCCGATAAGGCGCGAGCAGAGGCCTTCCTCGAGGGCTTTGAGGCTGGGTTATCGGCCACCCCAGAGGCTGGGCTCAACGCATAGCGCAAAGCGCGCAAAATCGGACATTTCGCCCAAACTTCCTCTTGAAATGCGAACATTACGCATAAACGAGCGCCAATTACCCCTCATCGCGCGCGCTGCGGGGTATCGTGCTCTTGTACACACGCTCGCTTGGGGAGGCTCCCGAAGCTTTGAGCGCGTGGCAAAAAGGAGGGTCACCATGGCTGAAGAATATAAAGGCGAGGCCTACTGCGTTAAGTGCAAAGAGAAGCGTTCCTTCGAAGGTCATGTGAAGGTTTCTGAATCTGGTCGCCGTATGGCACAGGGCATCTGCCCAGTGTGTGGCACCAAGGTCAACCGCATCTTGGGTAAGGCTTAATACATAGGCTTGCTCGCTCGTTTAGAAGATCGCTCCCACTTAACGGTGGGGGCGATTTTTTTATCCCCAACCAACGGTGAGCGCTCCCCGTAAGTCGGCGTTTCACGCCATCCTTCGCAGGTGGCAAGTGCGCGTGCAGGCTTCGACTATCTCAAACTCAAGAGCGGAGTCGAGCTTGCACCAACCGCAGCCGGCTTTCGCCTAGGGCTCCCCACGCATGGACTACTACTCTCCTCTAGCGTGCAGGCTCAAATGGCGCGCAACTTCGATGGAAGGCGCTCATTACAGGAGATCGCACACGGGCTGGTCTGCGACATTTCAATGGTTACCGAATTCGCTGATCTCCTCGCCGGCCAAGGATTTGTGGAGGAACGCTCCCATCCCATCGCACCGGTTTCTGGTGATTTGAGCGAAGCGGTCATTTCCACGCGTAGGGAGATTGAGCAAGCCTTGCTCACTCATCGGGCCGGAGTATCCGATGGCGGCGAAGGGGAATTTTCCGATCGCGCTGCAATGACGATCTTGATTTCAGGCGAGAACCGACTGGCTCGTAATTTACTTCCGGCGCTGCAGGCATCTGGGTTTACAAATACCCGATTAATAAGTCGAGCGCATATCCCGCCACGTATCACCAGTGCTGATATCTGTGGAATCGTCGCGCGCAATAGCGATATTGGAAAGACGCGCAGGGACTTCACCGAGGATTTGATCCGCGAAGCGCGGATCACCCGCACAGAGCAGGTAGCTAAAGCGCATCCAGATCTAATTATTTCTACTGGCCCTATCGAATGGGACTACGTGCAAAGGTGGCTGAGCGAAGGTTCGCCACATCTCCATATAAATCCAGCTATTGGCCGTGAGATTGAAGTGGGACCAGTGGTTCTACCGGGGGTAACCCCCTGCTTGCGCTGTGTGACTCTTACCAAGCGCGATAACGGCAGCTCTAGCCGCTATGAATTTATTCGCAGCGAACTTCCGAGCGCCGCTGCTGCCTATCTATCAGGGCTTATTGCGCTCGCCATCGGTGAATATTGTGCGACGGGTTTAACTCCATTGCGCGCCGCATCGCATTGGTATGACTTGCTCGAGCCGCTACGCCCGCCAGATATCCGACATTGGAACTTTCACCCGGAGTGCGGGTGTCAATAATCAGGTTCATCACTCTGACAATGTCATTTAACTAGCGAGCGCTTCCTCGGCTGCATCACACTCTGCAGCAACGGGAATTGCGAGCGGTGTCATGCGGGGACGGCCAACGGTGCGCTTGGCAGCGACAATCGAACCATCAACGAATAACTCTCCACCCCATACTCCACAGGGCTCCTGCCGTGAAAGTGCACCCGCTAAGCAAGCGGCTTGCATCGGGCAGCTCGCGCAGAGCGACTTTGCCATAGCGACGCGGGCAGGGGCTTCATCGAAGAAGAGATCTGCAGCGGCGTTGTGACAGGGCAGGGAGATATCTCCCGTGACATCACTTAAACCGATCATCTCTCCATCAGCCCATCCGGGGACCAACAGTTCACTAAAGAGAACAGCCATTGTTCTCACCTCCTCATTTCCTTTTTTCTTATTGGTTCTTGCTCTCTGTTTTCTCTGGGTAAAAGAAAAAGGACCGCTCATCCGATTGGATGTGCGGCCCCTGGTGGGTCTCGATTCGGTTTACCGAATAGAACTCCAGGTTCCGCGCAGTCCATAGGCTGCAAAATTCTTGGTTGCCCAGAACTTGGCGGCGTATGAATGAGCGTGTGTTGTATGTGCAGCGGCAGGCGAAAGCGCAGCACGTGAAGTGCTTGTTGCTCTCTGTGTCATAGACACATCTGCCTCCTTGTTGATGTACATCCCCGCCTCTGTGGCAGTTGGATAAGGGTACGGGGCGCAGCCCGCATCTCGCAACCTAATTAATCAGCCCGCTTAAGAATTCACTGGGCTCGCCCGAATAACTGAGGTGAACGCTCCGTTTGGCACGCGTAAGTCCCACATAAAAGAGGCGACGCTCCTCTTCGATCTCAGTACCCATCGGCAAAATTCCATCATTCACGCTGACCAGAAAGACGTGATCCCATTCCAAGCCCTTCGCGGCGTGGAGCGTGGAAAGTACGACACCAGGCAGGGTGGGTGGGTTGTTCTGCTCGGCACGATCTTCCAATTCACGCAAGAAGGTGCGCAGGCTAGGCGCTCCAGCCTCCTTCATCTGCGCCCCCAGGGTCGTAAAAGCGCGGACATAATCGGCGTTACCGAAGGGGCGAAGGACCGATTCGAGATCGTGCAACCAATCGTTGGCATCGGTAGGCAGGACCGAGGCGCTACGAATAACGCGCATCGCATCGCGAACCTCTACGCGGTCGAAGAAGCGCTCGCTATTCTTTAATTGGGTTTCGATACCGCGCGCTTTGAGAGCAGCTTCAAAGGGGTCGAGTCCATTGTTGGTGCGAGTCAGGATTGCAATGTCAGAGTGAGTTTTATCTAAGGCCGCGATAGCGTCGATGACCGCCGTAACTTCCGAACTCGTCGTGGTAAATGAACGGAGCTCTAACTTTTCACCGCGCTCGTTCACCGACGTTAATTCATGATCGCCGTGAGACGCTCCCCCCTTAAGGATGCGGTTAGCGGTCTCAATGATCTCGGGGGTCGAGCGATATCCACGGGTGAGGCGAATAACCGGCGCTTTTGGAAAGCGCTGCGAGAAGCCAAGCAAGAATTGTGATGTAGCGCCAGCGAAAGAATAAATGGTCTGTGCCGCATCTCCAACAACACAGAGATCATCGCGATTACCAAGCCACAAATTCAATAAGCGTTGTTGTAGTGGTGAAACGTCCTGATACTCATCCACAGTGAAATACCTATATTGATCACGGATACGTTCGCGCACATCGCGATCCTCTTCCAACATTCCAACCGTTAAGAGCAGTACATCTTCAAAGTCGATGATGCGCTCTTGATGCTTCAAAGTTTCATAGGCCTGGTAAACCTTCGCGACTTCCGCAAAGTTCTCTTTATCCGGGCGACCATTGGGAATGCGCAAGGTGCGTCCAGCGCCGAGAGCTTCTTCTACATAATCACTCGGCGCGGTCTGCAGCGCCTTCGCCCATTCAATCTCGCCGCTGATCTCGCGCAGCGTCGCAACTCCGGGAACAAGTGAAGTGTCACTGCGACCCATGGCATCACCAAGGAAACTTCCCTTCGATGTCAGCAGCTTCGGAAAGCTACCTCCAAATGAATATGGCCAGAAATACATCAACTGCTTTAGCGCAGCGGAGTGAAAGGTTCGCGCTGCAGCATTGGGAACACCCAAGGTGCGCAAGCGTGCGCGCATCTCCCCCGCGGCGCGCGCGGTAAAGGTAAGTGCCAGAGTCTTTGTTGGATCTGTTACACCAGCGGCGACCGCGTAGGCGATGCGATGAGTAATAACGCGGGTCTTACCGGTTCCAGCCCCCGCAATGATGCAGAGTGGACCGCGGATATTCATTACCGCTTCGCGCTGTTCGGGGTCGAGCCCCTGGAGAATCTCTTCGAGTTCCATACCGTGACCCTTAAGGGCGCCAAGTTTCTGCGCCGGGAAGCGCTGGGCGATCTGTTCCGTACCAGGCCTGGATCATGGCTCGCGCCACGCTGATCGATGGCGGCAAAAGCAGCGTGCCCTCCATAATCGCCGCATATAGACCATCGCGATCAAACCAGCGGATTTCTACAATCTCTTCCCCATCGGGGCGCGCATTTTCGGGATCTTGAATCGTCGCTTCAAATGCAATCATCAAGGATTGTGGAAAGGGCCAGGGCTGCGAACCGAGGTAATGAATATCTGCGACAGTGACACCGGACTCTTCTAAGACCTCGCGGATGACGCATTGCTCAAATGATTCCCCTGCCTCGACAAAACCAGCGAAGGTAGAGAAACGAAATTCCGGCCAGACCGCCTGGCGACCCAAGAGGATTCGATCGTTCTTGTCTTTAACCAAAACGATGATTGCTGGATCGGTGCGCGGATAATGTTCATGGCCATCGTGACAACGACGAATCGATCCACCGAGCGCTGGATCTGTAGGAAGTCCACAGACGGCACAGATGGGATGCTTGTGATGCCACTGCGCGACGGCTTGGCCATGTACCGCAAGACCGATCTCAAGACTTGTTAGCTCTGCACTGATTTCGCGGAGCGTTTTGTAATCTTCAGCGCTGCCCAAGTTCTGCTCCGAGCACCAGAGAAAGTAAGAGGTATCCCCCTGAATTCCTAGGAAAACTCGCTCTCCAGTTCCAGCAATGTCATTAGCGCCAAGGATCTTCAGTGAATTTCCGCTCGTGAGAAATTCCACGCCGTTAAAATGAATAATCTCACCAGCCTGCCAAGCGGCTTCCAGTGCCGTTTCATCGCTGCGAATATGCGCGGCACGGTCCACGGTGGAGCGTGAAAGGGGCAGATTCAAGATTTTCATTAGGAGGCGACCCTACTAGCCTGACCCAATGAAGGTCATCTCATGGAATATCTTTAACGGCCAAGGGGCCAATCCCACGCTACCCGCACCGCTGCTCGCGGATTCGATCCGCGAAACTATTGCCTCCGTGGGTGGCGAGGTACTCGCCGTTCAAGAAGTCGATGAGAACCAATCGCGCTCGGGCAGCGTGCATCAGATGGAGGTTGTGGCCGAGGCGATGGGCGCCGCACACTGGGGTTATGCCCGCGCAGTGATCGGCACACCTGGCTTTGGGTGGCGGCGTCCCAATGAAAACGAAAAGATCATTCATTCCGAATCGCAATCTCCTGGATATGGAATTGGTCTCGCCTCCACAATTCCAGTGCGGAATTGGCATCGCGTCGATCTACCAGCATCGTGGTTTGGCTTAGCACTCGCCTACCCCACCGATAAAGGTTTCCGCCTAAAGTACGCCAAGGATGAGCCGCGAGTAGCAATCATCGCAGAACTCGAAAATGGTTTCACCGTGGCAGCAACACATCTCTCCTTTGTGCCATTCTGGAATTACTTTCAACTCTTGAAGTTGATGCGTTTTATGAAGAAGTTGCCGGGCGAGCACCTGATCGTCGGGGATATCAATCTACCTTGGAAGATTCCCCAGACCTTTTCCTCGTGGAAATCTCTGACCGCGAAGAAGACCTTTCCTTCGTACAAGCCATCGCTGCAATTTGATTACATCCTGTCACAGCGAGATTTGAAGGCAACCACAATTGAATTCGCGCCATCCAAGATGAGCGATCATCTGCCGATCGGTGTAAGCGTCGAACTAAAGTAAATCGATCGATTCGATCAGGGATGCAATCTCTGATTCGGTCGACAAATTCTCGCGGTAGACAGTTTTGTCATCGGCTACATAATGAAATGCCGCTTTAATATTCTCAATAGGAATCTCATGCTGCTTTGAATAAGCCAAGCGGTACATCGCCAATTGAATCGAAGCGGTCGATAGATCTTCGCCCTCTTTCACGCGCCCGGTCTTCCAATCCACGACTTCGTAGATATCTCCATCGCGGTAGATGGCGTCGATACGACCACGTAGCACAATCCCGTTAATGACGGTTTCGAATCCCTCTTCCACTGCGATCGGGCTACGCCCGGCCCACTTGGATGCCAACCATTTATCCTGTAGCTCTTGCAGTGGAACATCGGCTGGCGCCATGGGGTCGAAGAGATCGTCATCGAATAAGGTCTGCGCCCCAAATTGTCGTTCTACCCACAAGTGGAACTCGGTTCCACGCTTGGCATATTGATCGGTATGGCGTGGCATCGGGCGGCGGATGTCGAGGGCGAGTTGCCCTGGGTCACCCTTGAGATTGATCAAGGTCGATACCGAGAGGCGCTGCGGCAGATAGATCAACTCTTCCTGATCTAACCTCTTGATCTCATCCACGATCGCCTTTGCATCGTTCAGTAGCGATAGCCGCTCTGCATCGCTCTCGCTTTCGATAGTGGCGCTGATATCGGTGGCGGATGCGCTCTGCACAAGGGCTGCAGATTGGCGGATCAATTCTTGCTTCGAACCAGGAGTTGGCCAGATCTCGCTACGCGGATTGGCGATGAGTGGATTCTCCTCGGGTTTTTCGATATTGGAAATTATGGCATCTCTATAACTCTCTTCGAGAAAGTTGTAGAGCCAAGTAAATAATTCGCTCTGATCGACGGCCTTCTTGCCGTCGCGAAACCATGATGCGGTACAGAGTAGGTGCGACTTGGCACGAGTAAATGCCACGTACCCTAAACGCAGCTCTTCAAGATTTCGGCGAGATTTTTGTGCTTCTTCAAAATCTTCGAGCGCTTTCTTGACCTTAGAGGCCTTGAAAGCGCCATCGCCGCGAGGGAATTCAAAGTCGGTAAGTTGCAAGCGATCGCCTCGGAATTTAATCGGCAATGAACCCGGGTACTTGGTCCAGGATTTGGAAGAACCTGATGAATTGGGAAAGACCCCTTTGAGTAATCCAGGAACAGCAACCACATCCCACTCGGCCCCTTTGGCACCGTGGATGGTAAGAATCTGCACCGCGTTGTTGTTGACCGTCACGGATGTTGGTTTTAACCCGCCCTCACGCTTCTCGGCAGTCTCGAGCCAAGTGAGGAAATCCGAGAGCGTTCCACCCGTGCGCGCAAAAGCCGCAGCTTCATCGTGGAATTTATCAAGGTGGCGGCGGCCTTGCTGCCAACCATCGCGAACCAAGGTTTCGACATCTAAGCGCAGGTATCTTTCGGCCATTTGAATCTTGTCAGTAATTCCCCCGACCATGGTGCGACGCAGCGCGGTTAATTCGCGGGCAAACTCTTTCAACCTGGCAAATCCCTCTTGGGAGAAATCACTCACCGGCGCTTGGTCGATTAGCTCCAGGGCTTCGATGATAGAACCGATGGCAAAGTCATTGGCATCTAAGTTCTCTTCGAGACCATATTCAAGGATTGTCTCCAAGCGCTTGCTATGTTGGTTGTTAGAGCGGCGCGCAATCTCTTTGGAGTATTTTCCTAAGGCATGTAAATCTTTTGTTCCGAGCGCCAGACGCGGACCGACGAGCAGACGCGAGAGCGCCGTTCCGGCATCGGGATAGGTCATAAAGCGCAAGAGAGCGATGATGTCAGCGATCTCTGGGACATGGATCAACCCACCAACACCCAATACTTCAGTGGGAATGTCATGATCGCGCAGAGCCATCTCGATCAAGGGAATATAGGACTTAACGCGGACCAAGACGGCAAAACTGGAGCGCTCTTCGGCTGGCAGCTCGAGTCTTTTGGAATCTTTCCAGAGCTTCGCAAAGTAATCTGCGATCGCGGCGGCTTCATCTTCTGGCGTTATATAGAGACCACAGGAGAGATTGCCGGCGCCGGCACCTGGCCTGGCACGCAGGGTCTTTACGCCAAATGGCAAGGCTGCTTTGGCGGCAATCTGGTCGATGATCAAGTTTGAGAAATCGAGAATCTTTTGATCGTTACGCCAGGTTGTAAGAAGATCAAATTGCTCGCACGTTCCGCCAAATGCACTAGCGAATGCTCCAAGCGTTTCAGCGCTAGCACCGCGCCACCCATAAATTGCTTGGTTAGGATCCCCTACCGCAGTGACCGCATGTCCGCCGCCAAAGAGTGAGGACAGGAATCGCACCTGTGAATATGAAGTGTCTTGGTATTCATCCAGGAGAACTATTTTGTAACGGGCGCGCTCGATCTCGGATATCTCTGGAATACTCTCAGCTAACTTTGCCGCGTAGGACATCTGATCATTGAATGTAAGTTGGCCAGTCAGTAAACGATGTTCATCTAGTTTTTCAACCATAGGCAAGATTGCAAGGTGTTCGCTTACAGTTTCGAGAGCATCTCGTACTTCCTCATTGGAGGGTTCGGTGACCGCCTGCATCTGCGCTCCGAAGTCCTCAAGGAAACCCTTGATCTGCGCGACCGAACTATTGTGTTCACCCAATTCACCGGAGAGCGTCATGACAGCATCGACGATGTAGTCAGGCTTATGAAATACTGGCGAAGTCACCTCTGTAAAGCTATTAACGATCTTATGGGTCAACTGCCAGGCTGCTGCTTCACCGAGAGGTTCGCCATCGGTATCGATTCCCATTCTTATGCCGTGTTCGGCCAAGGTCTTGCCGGCATAGGAGTGATAGGTCGAGACATCGACAGCGATATCCCCGTTGCCCGGAATCAGACCTGCGCTGCGCAGTTGGCGCAAGCGCTTGCGAATTCGAGTTGAAAGTTCGCCCGCTGCCTTGCGGGTAAAGGTAAGTCCCAAGATTTGATCGGGGGCGACGACGCCATTTGCTACCAACCAGAGCACGCGTTGTGTCATGGTTTCGGTCTTACCTGATCCTGCTCCAGCGATAATCACGGTCGGTCCAAAGTGGCGGGATTCGATAATCGCGCACTGTTCGGGGGTGGGAGTAATCAACTTTCCACCGGCTCCAGCCAGCGCCTGGGCTATGCGCGCAGCGGTTATCTCATTATCTATTTCAATGATCCCATTGACGATTCTGGCGGCCATTAGTCGATCACGCTCCGTCCTTCGGCCTGCAAAGGACATAGAGCTCTAATGGCACACATTCGACACTGCTTATTGATGACAGCGTTAAATGTGGCTGCCGCCATGCCTTCAGCAGCCGCTTCTACTTCAGCAATCACGGTAGGCGCATCGATGCTGGGTTGATCAATCGTGGCAATCTTCCTCGTCTCTTTCTTAAGAAAGAGCAGGCCGGCACCACTGCTTGTAGCGCCCTCTGGAAGATCGGAAAATCCGCCCGCAACTACTCCTAATTGGTATGCCGCTAATTGCTTATGTTCTGCGGCTTCAGCGGCGGTGACAGGTGCGCCAGTTTTGAGGTCAACAACGAAATACTCACCACTAACGGGATCTCGTTCGAGTCGATCGACGCTGCCCCTAACGATGGCGCGACCAAATTTCACTTCAAAGTTCTTCTCAACGAAGACGAGTTCGCGCGGATTAGCGTGATGCCATTCAAAGAAACGCTTCAGCATCCGAGTCGCATCTTGCAACTGCTGAGTTTTAAACCAACCCACATTTTGATCAACAACTGGCCAGGCTTCAGTGAGTTGTGCAACGCCCTCTTCTAAAGTCAGCCCTGGATTATCGAGAAGTTGCGATGCAATAAAGTGAATGGCCACGCCTAAGAGTTGTGCCGTGGAGTCGCTATCTTGCGCGCCGGATCTTTCGAGGAACCATTTCAGTCCGCAATCGTCAAAGGAGGCGAGCGAGCTGGGCGAGACATAAATATCTTCATCAGGTGCCGCAACCGGTACATCGGAACTTAGCTCTCGAGTACCCAGCCACTGGGATGGATCAGCACTCTTGATGCCGGCCTCCCCTAAAGTCTTGAGCAAACCAGCGGCGAACTCAGATCCTTGGAGAGCATCGCGTCGCAAGGTGGCGACGAGGGCCTGGCTGGTTATCTGGCGTGGTGGTGCACTGGTAAATCCGTCTGCAGATTTTCCGTGCACGGCTTCAAAGAGTTCATCGAAGTAGCGCGAAGGTTGGGAATCCTCTTCGGCGAAGGCGGTGATCAATAGTCTGCTCTTGGCCCGTGATATCGCGGAATATAGTAAGCGTCGCTCATCTTCCAACAACCCAGTGGCTGCGGAGGCAGAGATCTCGGCGCGCGAGGTAAGGCCGCTGCGATCGGCTTCAACGAGTCTCTCGCTACCCAATAAAGATCCGCGCACCTTGAGGTTTGGCCAGATTCCTTCTTGCAACCCAGTAACAGCAACAAATTCCCATTCCAGACCCTTTGCGGCGTGCACGGTTTCGATGGTGACAACTTCTTCGCGCTGCGCGCTGCTTGTGATCGAGTCGCTGAGGATGCGCTCGTTCATTAACTGTGAAATAAAGAGAGTTGGTGCGGCTCCCACATTGCGTTCGCTAAATCGACGGGCAGATTCGAAAAGTTGGATAACAGCATCAAGGTCGCGATCGGCTTGCGCTCCACGTGAACCACCCGCGAGTGCGCGTTGGCGCCAGAGATAGGTGATCTTGCTGCCTTCATAATCAACGGCGGAATCCCAGATCGCCCAGAGCAGATCGGTGATCTCTTTGGAAGTTCGAACGGCTTTACGACCAACTTTGATTAAATCGTTGATGCGTTTGAGTGGCGCAATATTTTCCCAGGGCAACTCAGCAACGGGTTCGGTCAGAGCATCAATCATCATCTCGGTGCTGCTGCGGTGGTCGGTACGTACTGCGGCGAAGGCGAGTCGAATCTGCCGGAGTTGTAAGGCATCTGCTCCACCAAATTCGGAGAGCAAGATCTCTTCGAGTACCGGCCAATCACTTGCTGTGAGCGGAGCCGATTTAAGAATCATGCCGGCAATTAAGAGAATCGGTTTGATTGCGGGATTTTCGGCGAGAGCCAGCGCGGCAGAGTCGATGGAGACTGGAATGCCGTTCTGTGCAAAAGCGCGTTGCAGCGCACTTACCTCTGAACCTGGACTGCGAACGATGACCGCCATCTGTGACCACGGCAGACCATCACGTAGATGTGCACTGCGCAGGGCATGTGCGATGAACTGCGCCGATTTGCTCTGTGATGTCAGCTTCGCCAAGGTGACCGCCTGCTCCCCCGCAGAACTCTTGGTGGCAACCCTGGCGCGCAGCGCAGAAGGCGAATGAAACTCTGCCCCAACTTTGGAGATCAAAGTACTTATCTCGGGGACCGAACGGAAATCTTGCTCGAGATGGATTTGCTGGGGTATGAAGTCCGTCAAGAAACGAACGACGCTATCGGGATCAGCGCCGCGGAAGCGTCCGATCGCAGAGTCGGCATCGGCAAAGATCACCAAATCTTCGGGGGCTAGAAGTTGTAGCAACCGACGTTGCGCCGCATCGCTCTCCTGGAATTCATCGACGATAACCGTGCTGAAGCGTTGACGGAAATGCTTAAGTCGCACCGGGTCTTGTTGCAGCAAATAGATCGCTTCGTTGATTATTGCGCTGGGGTCTATTCGAACCAGCCGCTCGCCTACAGTCGCGCTCTGTAATTCGTTGGCACCAAAGTAGGACGACCAGAAATGTGCGACACCTTCCCAATAATCTTCTTTGAGTAACTTTCCCCGCGCTTGTAGCGTCTTGGCGTCTAGCCCTAACTCTGTGGCGCGCAGGATGAGATCGCGCACCTCGCGCACGAATCCGCGCGTCTTTACCGCTTCTGATAAATCTGCATGCCAAGGAATTGGTGCCAGTGGATTGTTAAGCATCTGCTGGATCACCGCATCTTGCTCGGCGCCAGAGATCAATACATAACGCGAATTATCTTGCCCCAACTTTTCGTTGAGGATTGAGAAGGCCAGTGAGTGGAAGGTACGCGCCAAGGGTTCGAAGGATGTCGATCCAGCGCGCAAGGCAATCGCATCGCGCAGTTCGGAGGCGCGTTCGCGGCCATAGGTAATGATCAAGATGGAATTAGGATCAACGCCCGCGTTTACCCGTGAGATCACCGATTCGATGAGCGTTGTGGTCTTGCCGGTCCCCGGTCCCCCAGAGACGGCGAGCGCAGAGCTGCGATGGTCGATCACCTGGCGTTGGGCCGGGGAAAAAGTAAAGGTTGGCTCGGGCGTTATGCGCCGAACCAACCTCAACTTACTGACTTCCTTTGCCATGCCACTATCTAACCCGATAGCGCTGACATCGCGATGCTTATTCCGCGGTCAGGTTAACCTTCTTATTGCGCCCTACAGAACGTGCTCGCTCATTTTGATCGAGGACCGTCTTGCGAATTCGCACGTGCTTTGGAGTGACTTCAATGCACTCATCTTCACGGCAGAATTCCAGAGCTTGCTCCAGGTTGAGCAAACGCGGAGGAATAATGCGGTTGGCATCATCGGCGCCAGAAGAACGCATGTTGGTCAACTTCTTCTCACGAACGATGTTGACATCCATATCTTCGGTACGTGAATTCTCGCCGGCGATCATGCCTTCGTAGACTTCGGTTCCTACTTCTAGGAAGATGACTCCGCGCTCTTGGACACCATCAACAGCGTAAGCCGTGACGATTCCGCGACGATCAGCTACGAGTGATCCACTCAAACGGGTACGGATTTCGCCGTGCCAGTTCTCATAACCATCGAAGACGTGGTGAATGAGGCCAGTTCCACGGGTTTCGGTGAGGAACTCGGTTCTAAATCCTATGAGACCACGTGATGGAACCTTGTAATCCATGCGGATCCAACCTGTTCCGTGGTTGACCATCTGCTCCATGCGACCCTTACGAAGCGCCATGAGCTGGGTGACGACGCCGAGGTATTCCTCAGGGATATCAACTGTTAGGCGTTCCATTGGCTCTTGTAGCTTTCCATTGACTGTCTTTACAACCACTTGGGGCTTTCCGACGGTCAATTCAAAACCTTCACGACGCATGATTTCAACAAGGACGGCAAGCTGTAGTTCTCCGCGACCCTGAACTTCCCAGGTATCTGGACGGTCGGTATTTAATACGCGAAGAGAAACGTTACCGATCAGCTCTGCATCAAGACGGTTCTTCACCTGGCGCGCGGTAAGAAGTTTTCCTTCTTGTCCGGCAAGTGGTGATGTGTTGATACCGATGGTCATCGAAATAGATGGCTCATCAACAATGATCAGTGGCAGAGCATGTGGCTTCTCAAGATCAGCCAGGGTCTCACCCAAGGTAATTGTTTCGATACCGGCAATTGCAACGATATCTCCAGGGCCAGCTTCGAGTGCTGATACGCGCTCTAGACCATTGGTGATCAAAAGTTCGGCGATCTTCACTTTCTCGCTGGTGCCATCATTCTTCATCCACATGACCATCTCACCCTTTTTGATGACGCCCTCGCGGATACGGCAGAGTGCAAGACGACCCAGGTAAGGAGATGAGTCCAGGTTTGTCACGTGAGCTTGTAGCGGCGCATTCTCGTGATAAACCGGAGCTGGGATGGTGTTGAAAATAACTTCAAAGAGTGAATCCAAGTTCTCGTTATCTGGCATCACACCGTTTTCAGGGCGATTGAGAGAAGAGCGTCCGGCCTTGGCAGATGCGTAGACGATGGGGAATTCAATCTGCTCTTCGTTGGCATCAAGATCCAAGAAGAGGCCGTAAGCCTCGTCGACAACTTCTGCGATACGTGAATCGGGACGATCAACCTTGTTGATCAAGAGGATAACTGGAAGATTCTTTTCGAGCGCTTTACGCAGTACGAATCGCGTCTGTGGCAGTGGTCCTTCTGAGGCATCAACGAGCAAGATAACGCCATCGACCATCTCTAGTCCGCGCTCAACTTCGCCACCGAAGTCGGCGTGGCCTGGAGTATCAATGATGTTTACTGTCAGCGCGCCACGGCGAATCGAAGTGTTCTTCGCAAGAATGGTAATTCCCTTTTCACGTTCTAGATCCATGGAATCCATCACGCGATCGCGGTTTTCACCCTCTTTTTGATGCTCAGAGAATGCACCTGATTGCGTCAACATCGCATCGACCAAAGTGGTCTTGCCATGGTCAACGTGGGCAATGATTGCGACGTTACGCAGATCTTCGCGCTTCTTGAGTTCACCAGTGATGAACGGACTCTTCTCGTACTTAAGTTTGATTGTCATACGTTGAACCTAAATTCCACTACATCGCCGTCAGCCATTACGTACTCTTTGCCTTCCATGCGGACTTTTCCGCGAGCACGGGCTTCTGTCATTGAACCTGCTTCTATCAAATCATCAAATGCCACTATTTCGGCTTTGATGAAACCTTTTTGGAAATCGGTGTGAATCACACCGGCCGCAACAGGTGCGGTATCGCCCTTATGAATCGTCCACGCGCGGGTCTCTTTTGGACCGGCGGTGAGATATGTCTGAAGTCCTAGCGTTTCGAAACCTACGCCTGCGAGTGTGACAAGTCCAGGCTCTTCCATTCCGATCTCTTTCAAAAATTCTGCTAAATCTTCTTCATCGAGCTCGGCCAACTCTGCCTCTGTCTTAGCATCTAAGAAGATTGCCTTTGCAGGTGCGACCAACTTTTGCAGGCTGGCGCGTAATTCCTGATCGCCGAGTTCGGCTGCATCGACGTTAAATACATATAAGAAAGGTTTGGTCGTCATCAACTGCAACTCTGCGATGGCAGCGAGGTCGATCTTGGAACCAGAGAGCAACTTTCCATCGTTCAAGAGCGCCTGCGCCTGTTTTACAACTTCTAGGGTGGCGGCCTTCTCTTTATGAATCCGGGACTCTTTCTCTAGGCGAGGAATCGCCTTCTCGATTGTCTGTAGGTCAGCGAGCGCAAGCTCCATGTTGACCACTTCGATATCGGAGGCCGGGTCCAAAAACGCGGAAGTGCGTTCGCCTTCGCGGGTGACGTTTTCGTCTTTAAAAACCCGGATGACCTGACAGATGGCATCGGTCTCGCGGATGTTGGCGAGGAACTTATTGCCAAGTCCGGCACCTTCAGAGGCACCTTTGACGATTCCGGCGATATCAACAAATGAGACGGCGGCGGGGAGCAACTTCTCTGAACCAAATATCTTGGCGAGCTGGGCCAGACGGGGGTCTGGAACGCCGACGACACCGACATTGGGCTCGATGGTGGCAAAGGGGTAGTTCGCGGCCAGGACGTTGTTCTTGGTCAGGGCATTAAAAAGGGTCGACTTTCCCACATTTGGCAGTCCGACGATTCCGATTGAGAGGCTCACGAGGAGGCTAGCCTACGGGGGTTTGTCGGTGCTTCCTGCCACGATACGGCTATGAGCAACAGCGCAACGGCAATACTGGCCCTGGTTATCGGGCTTTTCCTCGGAATCGCCCTCGGAACCATGCTGGCCCGGGCTAAAAACCGCCCTATCGACACCTCTGCCGAGCTCGCTGCCAAGGTTGGTGAACTGGCATCTGCCGAACGGCTGATCGCCGAATACAAGACCCAGATCGAAGCCGATCGCAGTAAGACAGAAACCGCCATCAAACTCAATGCAGAGCTAGAGGCGATGAAACTCCGCGTCGAAGATTTGAATCGGATCTCCCAAGATGCCGACCGTCGTCGCTTGACCGCCGAGGCCGAGATCAAGACTCAGATTACGCAGATGGCATCGCATAACGAGAATTTAGTGAACCAAACGCGCGCGATTGCCGGTGCGCTCGCCAGTTCACAGACCCGTGGCAAATTTGGTGAAGCAGCTCTCGAACAGTTACTTCTCGGCGCTGGTCTCATTGAAGGCGAACACTTCACGCGCCAACGCTCTGCCGAGCGGAACGAAACATCCGGTGCGATCCCCGACATCACAATTAATCTCCTGGGTGGATCGGTTCTTTACATCGATTCTAAGTTTCCCTTCGAACGCTTCTATCAAGCCTTCGAAACCGAAGATGCCGATACTCGCAAAGATTTATTAGCCGCACATACCAAGGATCTCTTAAAACATATCGAAGCGCTCTCCAAGCGCAAGTATGCCGAACGCGGCGCCTCCCCCGACTTCGTCATCCTCTATGCACCCGTTGATTCCATCTTTACCGAGGCACTTCGCTCTGATCCAGCGCTCCTCGATAAAGCCTTTGCGCTCGGTGTCACCATCGCAACACCAACTTCGATGATGGCGCTGCTGCGTACCGTTGGCTATTTATTTAGTCGCAACCGTGTTGCAACCAATGCTGCCGAAATCCAAGAGTTGGCAACCAAGTTCCTCAAAGATGTTTCATCACTGCACGAGAAGATCGTGACGGTGGGCGATCGCCTCAAGAGCACCCTCAAGGCTTACAACGAGTTAATTCCAACGGCAGAGACCACCGTCTTATCGGCTGCCAAGAAGATGCGCTCCTTAGAGGTAGTGGGTAAAACCCCGAAGGCGATCCCAGAGTTATCCGAGAATGTACGTCAACTGCACTCCAAACTGGCACCAAGCGAAGATGATTACATCGAGGTGGAAGAAGTTGAGGTCGATCTCACCCTGGAATTAGAGGATAATGAGTGATATGAGTACCGACTTTCGCACCCTTCCCAAGCCCATCAAAGGGGCGGGTTTAACTAACGCCGGAGTTGTTCTCATGCAGTTCCTGCTCATCCTTTTAGCAGAGACTCTGGAATATGAAGTCGGCAAGGTCGGAATCATCACTGGGATCGCGCTCATCATCGCGGTCGCTGGTGGTTTCTATCTTGGTCGCCCTGGAACAACTTTTGCGACCGTCGTTAATCCACCGATTGTCTACTTCTTAATTACCGTTGTTCTGATTTCAACGGTGGGCGGCGCGGGGTTACATGTTACGAAGTTTGGTCTTGATCTCGTTACAACGTTGGGTGGCGCAGCGCCGTATTTAGTGGTCGCAACGGCCGCAGGTTGGGCTTGGCACTTTTGGTTACAGCGGAAAGCAAGGAAACCTTAAGACTTGCCCGCTGCCTTTAAATCTTTTCGCAGCTCTGGTGGTATCGAAAAGAGCAGGTGTTCCTCAGTTGCAGTTACCGTTTCTACATCGGAATAACCGCGCTCTGCCAACCAGGTCAAAACATCTTTTACCAAAATCTCTGGAACCGAAGCACCGCTACTAACTCCAACGGTTTCAACTCCAACGAGCCACTCCTCTTTTACCTCAGCGGCATAATCCACTAAGTATGCGGCCTTTGCTCCGTATTCGAGTGATACTTCTACCAGGCGCACCGAATTAGAAGAGTTAACCGATCCAACAACGATGACCAGATCGGCACGTGGAGCAATCTCCTTGATCGCGGTCTGACGGTTCTGCGTCGCATAACAAATATCATCACTCGGTGGATCAACTAGTTGTGGAAACTTCTTCTTCAACTCACGCACCGTCTTGATCGTTTCATCAACGCTTAAGGTGGTTTGTGACAACCAGATTAATTTCTTGCCTTCACGCAGGTGAATTCCATCAATTTCATCAGCGGTATCGATCACAAAAACATTATCGGGGGCTTCGCCCGCGGTTCCTTCGACCTCTTCGTGGCCATGATGGCCAACGAGCAAGATGTCATAATCTTCACTAGCAAAGCGCTTTACCTCATGATGCACCTTCGTAACCAAGGGGCAAGTAGCATCGATGGTTTTCAGATTTCGATCGGCTGCTGCCTTATGAACGGCAGGTGAGACACCGTGAGCCGAGAAGATAACCAGGGCGCCTTCGGGGACCTCATCGGTTTCAGAGACGAAGATCGCTCCCCGGGCCTCTAAAGTCTGGACCACATGCTTGTTATGGACGATCTCTTTACGCACATAAACCGGCGCACCGTAGAGATCGAGGGCTTTTTCCACGGTAATTACCGCACGATCGACCCCAGCGCAGTACCCGCGTGGCGCAGCTAACAGCACCTTTTTACCCATGCTCCAATCGTATCTAAAAGTATGATTGCGGGCATGCCTGAGTTTAATTACGAGGATCTGCTGCCGATCGGCCCTGATGAGACCGAATATCGCCTGGTCACAACCGAGGGCGTCTCCACCTTTGCAGCCCAAGGCATGGAGTTTCTACAGGTCGCGCCCGAAGCAATTACGGCACTGACCGCAGAGGCGATTCACGATATTTCGCATTACCTGCGCAGCGCGCACTTGCAACAACTCAAGAATATTTTGGATGATGCAGAAGCTTCACCGAATGATCGTTTCGTCGCACTCGATCTATTAAAGAATGCCAATATTGCAGCTGGTGGCGTACTACCCATGTGCCAGGACACCGGTACCGCGATTGTTATGGGCAAGAAAGGCCAGCGCACCCTTACGACCGAGAAGGATGAAGTATCTGTATCGCGCGGCGTGTATGACGCCTTCACCAATCTCAACCTGCGCTATTCGCAGATGGCCCCAATAACTATGTGGGAAGAGAAGAACACGGGCAACAATCTGCCTGCCCAGATTGAGATTTACTCTGATTCTGAACACCCCAATGAATACAACTTCCTCTTCATTGCCAAAGGTGGCGGAAGCGCCAACAAATCATTCTTGTATCAAGAGACCAAAGCAGTATTGAATCCCAAGTCGTTCATGGTGTGGCTCGATGAGAAACTCCGTTCCATCGGCACCGCTGCCTGCCCTCCTTATCATTTAGCAATTGTCATCGGCGGAACCAGCGCCGAGCACACAGTCAAGACTGCAAAGCTCGCCAGCACAAAGTATTTAGATTCACTCCCCCGCACCGGTGATGCCAAGACCGGACATGCATTTAGAGATGTTGATCTCGAAGAAGAAGTCCTTAAGTTAACTCGCACACTTGGCATTGGTGCGCAATTCGGTGGCAAGTACTTCTGCCACGATGTTCGCGTTGTCAGATTGCCACGCCACGGCGCTTCACTGCCAATAGCTATCGCAGTTTCTTGTTCGGCAGATCGCCAAGCTAAGGGCAAGATCACTAAGGATGGCGTCTTCTTAGAAAAGTTAGAACGCGAACCCGCACACTTCTTGCCAGAGACCACCGATGAACATCTCGATGGCGAGGCTGTCTCTATTGACCTCAATGCGCCAATGAAAGATGTATTAGCAACTCTTTCGAAATACCCAATTAAGACCAGACTCTCGCTCAACGGAACTTTGATCGTGGCTCGCGATATCGCCCATGCCAAACTCAAGGAGTTGCTCGATTCGGGTCAGCCGCTGCCGCAATACTTCAAGGATCACGCGGTGTATTACGCCGGTCCCGCGAAGACACCAGAAGGTTATGCATCGGGTTCCTTCGGTCCCACGACCGCCGGTCGCATGGATTCATATGTAGAGCAGTTCCAAGCCGCTGGTGGTTCGATGGTTATGTTGGCTAAGGGAAATCGTTCACAACAGGTAACCGACGCCTGCAAGGCACATGGTGGTTTCTACCTCGGTTCCATCGGTGGCCCTGCCGCACGTCTCGCACTCGATTGCATCCGCAAGGTTGAAGTCTTGGATTATGCCGAGCTGGGCATGGAGGCGGTCTGGAAGATCGAGGTAGAAAACTTCCCGGCATTTATCGTGGTAGACGATAAAGGAAATGATTTCTTCGCGGAAACAATGCGGCCATTAACAATTGGAGTTAAGCCTTAGCTAGCCGCTTCTCTGGGATTTGGATTGTTTTCTTCGGGCTCCCGAACATTGCGCGAGCGCGTCTTGCGCGAGAAGGATTCAGTCATCCGCTTCTGCGAGTAGAAGACATTTTCATCTTCTGCCATTTGGGCGAGCGCTTCGATCTCATCGGCTTCCGCCATGATGATTGCAAGAGAATTTGCGCTCTTCTCATCTGTCACCGGAATAAGTGCGGCATCGCGACGGAGATTAGCGGCAGTCCCCTTGAGTCGTGCAGAGGCTTCTTTGATATTGCCAGATTGCAGATCCGCAACAGCTGATGTTTTCGCAGATTGGGCGTCAAGAACTAGCCGTTCTGCCCGCACAACGGGATCAGCTATCCGACCGGCTGCGACATCCCCTGGTACGACGTTGACGTTAACGGGAAGGGTTACCGAAATCTCTTGGCGCTGCGACAAGTCGAGATATTCAATAGTTAAATCTGCAACGTGACAGAGTCCTAGCGCTGCCATGCCGGGGATGGGAATTTCGACAACGAAGCGACGATTTTCTCCGCTATAAAGATCTCCAAGTTGCAAGACATAGGTTTCGCCATCCATCCAATAAGGAAGGCGCTGCAAAATTTCGATCGAGGGAGCGCCGATCAGTGCGGATGTGGGGGTCAATCGAAGTACGGTATTAACAACCGCCTTGTCTAGTAGATCTTCAACCTCGGCGGCGATAGCCCCAACTGCTTCATCAACAGTTGCTGCAAAGCGATGCGCCCCTCCGCCACCCTGAGCGAGTGCTTCAAGAATGGTCTCGTCATAACCATCCCCCAATCCAATAGTGGAAGTGGTTACTTTTTCGGAAGCAGACTTGGTAGCGATCTCGGTGAAGAACTTTGGATCGGTCTCACCTGCGTTAGCGTGTCCATCAGAGATCAAGAGAAGAGTGGAACCTCCTGTCGATTGCACCCGCTTAAGTTCACGAATTCCCAAAAGATAACCTGCCGAGAGATCGGTAGAGCCACCAGTCTGCATATCTCGGATGGCCTGCTTAAGTGAAGGCAAGTGATGATCGGCTAGGGTGCGAGTGGGAACGATGACGAGTGCGGTGTCGTCAAAGGCCACCAAACCAAAGGAATCTTGCGGCGCTAGGCGATCGACGAGTTTGAGCAATGAGCTCTTCGCTGATTCAAATGGGTGACCAGACATAGAGCCAGATCGGTCGAGCACAACCTGCACGGCTTGACCGGGGCGGTTGGCATGTAAAGGATTTGCAGGGGCAGTCAGATCGAGCATGAGAGTAACTTTGTCGGAAGATTCGAGTGCGACCATATCGACATCAAGCAGAGCTTTAATTAGCATTTTTTACCTCTTTCTTAGTTAATAAGAAAGATAACAGCGACCACTGACACTGCAGCCCTCAGGCACCCTTTTCGGGCCCAGTCTTGCGACTGCGCCGCAGGAAGAATTCCCAGAGCGAAAGCGTCAGCAGAATCATCGAAAAGCCAAAGAGCAGATCTTCGATGGGAGCCCCAGCCAGCCGGCGGCCGATGATTTGCGAGGGCGAGTACTGCACGATCTGCTTTGAGGTGAGCCACCAGTTGGTTAAAAGTTGAAAGGGAAAAATCAGCCCGTAGGTGAGCCAATAGATACCTCGGGTAATCATCTGCGTGCGCAGAATAAAGAGGTCGGCGATCACAGCGAAGATCACGGCATCGAGGGCAATATCTGAGTAAATCACTGTGATTCACCGTCCTGCTGCCAGCCCGTTAATTTAAGGAGCGCCTGATAACTTAATATCACGGTGAGTGGCACGACGATAAAGAAGAGCAACTCTTCCACGGGAACTTTGGGGAGGACATCTACATTAATGATCTGGTGAGTATCAAAGAACCAGTTTTTATGCGCGATGGCCCAGGTATCCCAGGTGAGGTAAATGACCACGATCGCTAACTGCGTTAAAAAGAGTTCGCGCCAACGTCGCAGAATTCGCAAGCGAAATCCCAGGTTAACGCCTAAAGCGCAGAGCGAAACAAATGCGATAGCAGCCAGATACTCCAGATGGTTCACGCTAATTCAACTCTCATCTTCCTGAGTATTGAAATAGAATTCTGCGATGAAAGATGCGCTGCCCGCCATATTTTCCTTGATTGAACGCTTTTCGCGTTGGGCGGCTATCGCAGTCATTCTTCTCTTCGCCCTCCTTCACATTGTGGGAATAGATCTCACTATGTCAGCGCAAATTACCATTGCCTTGATAGCCCTGCTGATTGGAATCCCCCATGGGGCCATCGATCATCTAATTTCAATGCCCAGTAAGCCGCGTAGCCGTTTTGTCATCTACATCATCGCGTACATTGGTATTGCAGTACTCGCCGGTTGGGCCATAGCTACCTGGAACCTCAACGGGTTTCGGGTTGTAGTTGTCATGAGTGCGCTGCACTTTGGCTATGGAGATGCCGCCTTTCGCAATGAATGGAAGACCGCCAGCGCGGTTGAAAAATCGCCTTGGTTTGTCGAGAGCATTTACGCACTCCCAGCAGGGTTTACCCCTCTGGTGCTCCCCCTGACCGACTCCCGCACGCGGAGCGCTCTGCACCGGATCAATCCGGCCTTAATCAACTGGGCTGGGACCCACGGCCACCTGCTACGCACGACCACCGTGGCAGTAACAATCGCGTCAATATTTATCTTGTTGGTGTTACGGGCTCTACCCTTCGCCCTCGACTTAGCCGTACTCCTCGCTCTTGTGGTGGTAACCCCACCTCTCGTCGCTTTCGCAATCTATTTTGGTTTATGGCACGCGGCTCGTCACACGGCACGTTTGGTTCCGAAATTAGAAAACTCAAGAGTGCTTGCGGCGAAAGGAAGTGTTTTTCTGGCATTACGTGGGGCTATCACCCCAGGTTTGTATGCCATCGTTGGAACGTTCGCAATTTCTGCGGCCTTGATGTTCTTTGACGGTTCGCATTTCTCTTCCGGATTATTGTGGACCGCACTTGTCGTCATCTGGGCGTTGACTGTTCCTCACATGATTTCGACTTCGCGGTTTGATCTTCGCGCAATTCGTCGCTGATTTAAAAACTTTTGCCTTAGATATTTCCAATTATTTCAAGTGGCGCAGGCGCGCAATTGGATGAACACTTCTCTTAACGATTTAGCGCTCCGAGCCATCTCGGACCCCACGTGCTAGACGAATCACATGGAGGATCACTCTCGATGCTACAACTATCAAGCGGTCAATGGAGCTCGTTATATAACATCTTCTCCTTCGGCCTTATCTCAATGCTCGCAACAACTATCTTCACTTTGATCAGCCAAGCGCGCGTATTGCCTAAGTATCGTATTGCGCTAGTTATGTCATCAATGGTCACCTTCATTGCTGCCTACCATTACTTCCGTATCTTCAACTCGTTCAACGAATCTTCCATGAAGAACGCTGTAACCGTGGGAACTTCACAAGGTTCATTCAATGAGGCATACCGCTACATCGACTGGATCCTCACCGTTCCACTTCTCCTCGTTGAGGTAATTGCAGTGCTTGCTCTCGCAAAGGATGCTTCGAAGTCACTCATCACTCGTTTGGTTCCTGCGTCAGCAGCGATGATCATTCTGGGTTACCCTGGAGAGATTTCAAGCAGCAATGGAACAAAGGTGCTCTTTGGAGTTCTTTCAACGCTTCCATTCCTTTACATCCTCTATGTCCTATTCGTAGAGCTCACCAAGTCTTTGGATCGTCAACCAGAAGGAGTGGCAGCCACGGTTGGTCGCCTCCGTCTTCTCTTGGTCGGTACCTGGGGCGTCTACCCAATTTCCTACCTGCTTCCAATCTTGATTAAGCACCCATCTGCTTCTCAAGCTGCGGGTCTCTTCACCGGTCGTCAAATCGGATACACCGTTGCAGATGTGCTTGCAAAGTGCGTATTCGGTCTCACCATCTTGAAGATCGCTCGCATGAAGTCAGCTGCCGAAGGTATGGCAGACACTCACTAATATGTGACGTCGTGAAGGGGGAAGGCCATCGGGTCTTCCCCCTTTGCATTTATAACGAAGTGAGAGAGGCTAACCGCATGAACAATTATCGAATGTGGGCATATTCCATGATCGCCGTGGGCGCCATTAACTGGGACTACCAGCGCCACAACTCACACGTTGTAACCAATAGTTTGCTGATAATCGTTCCAGGACTCGTCTTGGTCGCGCTCACGTATCTAAAGTCGGGTCAGCAACTGCTTCAAAAACGCCCGGTGCAGATACTTTGGCTCGTTATTGGAGTGGTTGCTTTGATTTTTGCTTTCACAAACAAATAGGAACATTCACGGTTTCTATAGTCTTCCGCCAGCCGATCCATCTTGCGAAATGCGCTGGCTGAGCCAGACTGGGAAGATAAAGAGCACGATCAACATCGTTGCGACAACGTTGACTATTGGGGCCTGATTTGGTCTAAAGAGATTATTGAAGATCCACTGCGGCAGGGTTTCGGTTCCTGGACCGGCGGTAAATGTGGTCACGACGATCTCATCGAAGGAGAGCGCGAAGGCAAGTAAGCCACCTGCGACAAGTGCAGAACGCACAAGTGGGAAGGTGATGTAACGGAAGGTTTGGAAGATATTGGCGCCTAAATCTTGCGAGGCTTCTTCCAGACTCTGGCCCAAACGGCGCAGACGGGCCAAGACATTGTTGTAGACAACGACGATGCAGAAGGTGGCGTGGCCAACAACAACGGTCCAGAGCGCCAACTGCTTGTTGAGTGGATCCAAGAAGGTGTGGAAGGTCGTGTTGAGCGCGATACCAGTGATGATGCCGGGAAGTGCGATAGGGAATATGACGAGCAGTGAGAGCGTGTTCTTGCCGTAGAAGGAATAGCGGGAGACCGCGAAGGCGATACAGGTGCCCAGGATTAAGGCGATTGCTGTGGCCCCGAGTCCCACTTTGATTGAAGATGCGATGGCGGGGAGCACACCATTGCTTTCGGTCAGTCTGCCCCACCAAACAGTGGAGAGAGATTGAGGTGGCCAGGAGAAAGAGCGCGATGGGTTAAAGGAGTTGAGCGCAACGACGAATAGCGGAATGTAAATAAAACTGAGCGTTCCAAAGGTGAGTGATGCCAGTAGAATCTTGGCGCGGCGCGAGAGATACATTAGAAGTTCTCCAGCGCGCCAGAGCGACGGACGACAAAGAGATAACCCAAGATGGTGGCGATGGGGAGCAGAGCCATCGCAGCTGCAAATGGAAGGTTGCCGGCGGTACCAACATTGTCGGCGATGACGTTGGCAACTAGTTGGGTGGTGCCGCCCACAATCTTGACGACGATGTAATCACCGAGTGAGAGCGAAAATGTGAAGATCGATCCCGCGATGATCGCCGGGTAGATGATGGGAAGAATGATTGAAGTGAACGTGGTGCGTGCTGATGCGCCCAGGTCGCTCGAAGCTTCGAGCAGGGTATTGGGAAGGCGATCGAGACCGGCGTAGATGGGAAGGATCATGTAGGGCAACCACAGGTATGCCAGGGTGATGGTTGTTGCGGTTAAGCCAAAGCCGGGGCCATGGATGCCAAAGGGCTTAAGCGCCCAAGAGATGACTCCCCCATCAGAGAACATGCTGCGCCAGGCATATGTTTTAACGAGATAGCTGGCCCAGAGCGGAACAAGCACGAGGGCGATGACAACGCTTCTAAATTTAGGTTTGAGAACTTTGGAGATGAAGAGCGCTATGGGAATTGCAAGTAGGCCATCGATAATGGTGACAGCAACTGCAACAGTGATGGAGCGAATGGCGATGGTGCCGTAGACCTTTTGGGTGAGCAGAGTGTGGAAGTTAGTGAATGAGAAGGAATGGACGGTATTGCCGGTAAATGAATCGACGCTCCAGAGACTGGAGATGAGCATGACTGCAAGTGAGCCTAAATAGGCGACCGCCAACCAGAGCACGGGCAACGCTAATAAAAGCGCCGCCCGTGCTCCTTTGTGGCGATAGAGCCAGGTGTTGATGCGGTTGTTTCTCACAGTTATCTTTTAAATGGTGAACCAGTTACCTGGCTAACCTTTTATAGATGTCCAGGCTTGAGTCCACGCTGCATAGTCGGTGCAGATATTTCCGCGACCATCTAAGCAACTTGTTGTGGGTGTCGTCCAGTACCAGATCTTCTTGGCATAGGTGGCATCTGTTGCGTGATAGGTAGTGCAGAAAGCCTTATCGGCTGTGTGTGAACAAGCGAGTGTCTGTGATGGAGCCTCTCCGAAGTATTCCGCTACCTGAGCATTTACGGTTGGTGAGGTAATCCAGTTCATCCACTGGTACATGCAATTTGGATGTTGCGCCTTAGATGAGATCATCCAGGTATCAGACCAACCGGTTGCACCCTCTTTTGGAACAACAGAGGCAACTTTGACCTTCTTATCAGCGTTGATCGTGTTGGCGATAACCTGCCATGAAGATCCCAGCAAAGTGTTGGATGACTCGAATGATTGCACCGACTTGGTGTAGTCAGACCAGTATTCGCCAACGTTCTTCTTCTGTACCTTGAGCAAGGCGACTGCAGCTGCGAGCTGTGTCTTATCCAGTGAGTAAGGGTTGGTGATTTTGAGGGCTGGCTTGGTCGCCATCAAATAGACAGCGGCATCAGCGATATAAATTGGGGAATCGTAGGCAGTGATTGCACCCTTATACGGAGAGTTTGCATCGAAGACAACCGACCATGATGTTGGCTTCTTCACCTTGGCTGCGTTGTAAGCCAAAACGTTGGCGCCCCAACCATGAGGGATTCCATACATCTTTCCGCCAGCAGAGTTCCATTGCGCCATCTTCAAGAATGGAGAGATCGTCTTGTAATTAGGAACGAGAGCGGTATTAACAGGGGCGACTTGGCCACCGTAGATCAGGCGTAATGAGGCGTCGCCAGAGGCCGACACTCCGTCATATCCACCGGTCTTCATCAATGAAACCATCTCATCGGAAGTACCTGCGGTCTTGGCGTTGACCTTGCAGCCGGTCGCCTTCGTGAATGGGTTGACCCAGTCAATGGTCTTGTCGTTGCTACCGTTTTCGGCATATCCGGCCCAGACAATTATGTTGAGTGCGCCTTCGCCCTTGCCTAGAGTTTTGAGCGTTGCAACATTTGGAAGTGAGGCTGCAACACCCGCAGTCGCACTCGCTATAGCCAAGCCAAGGGCGGCGAAGCTAGCAATCACTATCTTCTTGGTACGCATGCACATCACCTTTTCTTTCGGTTTAGAACGCTGGTCTTTCAACCAACCTGAAATTCGTATTTCGAATTCCAGGAAACTTCGATCTGATCCCCTGCGGCGGGGAAAACTTGGGTGCCATCATTCTCTGCCAGAACGGTCAAAATGTCAGCACCGATAGCCACATTTATGCGCGTAAGCGCTCCTAGGAACATCACAGAGACGACCTCGCCCGGGGATGTCCTGTCTCCTCCCCTGCCGAATTTGATCTTCTCGGGGCGGATGCTGATGACCTTGCCATCGCGGTGCAAGAGGTTAGAGATGCCGACGAAGCCTGCAACGAATTCGGAGTTGGGCTCTTCGTAAATATCTTTGGCGGAGCCCATCTGCACGATGTTGCCGGCGTTAAAGACCGCGATGCGATCTGCCATAGTCAGGGCTTCTTCTTGGTCATGGGTGACGAAGATAAAAGTGATGCCGATATCGCGTTGCAACTCTTTGAGTTCTACCTGCATCTCGTGGCGCAGTTTGAGATCAAGTGCCCCCAGCGGTTCATCGAGCAAAAGGACTTTAGGTTCGTTAACCAGCGCACGGGCTAGCGCTACGCGTTGGCGCTGACCACCAGAGAGTTGGCCGGGTTTGCGCTCTTCGTAGCCTTCGAGCTTGACCCGTTGCAAAGCTTTGCGAGCACGGACGATGCGCTCTTCCTTGGCGACCTTCTTAACTTTCAAACCGTACTCGACGTTCTCGAGAACTGTCATATGGGGAAAGAGTGCATAGTCTTGGAAAACAGTATTTACATCACGATTAAATGGCGGAGTCTGACTGACGTCAACGCCATCGATTTCAATAACTCCGGAATCGGGTAGTTCAAATCCCGCGATCAAACGCAAGACTGTTGTTTTGCCGGATCCGCTGGGACCGAGCATCGCGAAGAATTCTCCATCGGCAATCTCTAGATCAACGCCATCAACTGCTTTGACCTCGCCGAAACTCTTTGCGACTTTGGAGAGACGAATGGCTGTAGACACTTAGCGATTATAAATAGATTTCAACTTTTAATCTACAACGGACCGAGCCAGTTGTTGGATATTAAAAATACCGGAAATCTAACCCGTCACCGGTTCTACTTCCCTGGTACTCCGAAGGTCGCGATTGTTTTACCGGCAACCTGAACGCGCAGCACTGAACCATTAGGTACGTTGCCACTCTTAATAACTCTCCCGAGAGAACTAAGTTTGACTACAGCAATCGGTGTGAACTGAGTTGCTCCTACTGGCGCATATTGAATTGTGGCACTCTTGCCTCCATAACCAGCACCTAAGTCGACGGTGATCTGCCGCAGAGTTCCAGTTCCAAAAGCAATGATAGAAGGACCCACAACTTTAAGTGAGAGAACGGCAGAACTTTGATGGAGATAGCGGGAATCGCCACCTTTCACAGCAACCAAACGACAGGTTCCACCGCTCAACGCTTTGACGACTCCACGCGTAGAAACGATACAAATTTGCGGAGTGCTGGAGAAGAAGCGAATTGCTGCGGTACCGCTGCCACCGCTGGCACGCATCTTTGCTGTGGTCTTCAGGGTAAGTTTCTTTGGCGAAACAGTGGCGATTACCTTCTTTGTTTGTATCTTCTTAAAACCGAAGAAGCTCAGGTGGCTTGTCACGATTACAACGTGGCCTTGTGAATCCAGGTAGTAGCCATCAACCTGTCCGGGGGCAATAGTCGTTCCGCCATTTGGAATCCGCGGTATTGCTCTCCACGTAAATCCATCTTGCGACTCGGCGACAATGTTCTTTCCGACCGGATTTACGAAGCTGAAGACCAGAGATCTATTGATCTTCGGAATTACCTTTCCGAATACGTCGAGGATTTGCACGTTTAACGAGATTTCACCAAGCGAGTTCTGCGCAGGGGAGGAATTGCTAACAACTCGAATTCGGCCGCTGATATCAATCGTTCCAGCAGGAACGTCAACTACAACAGGGATCAGCGTTCCGTTAATCCCCGGAATATTAATCCTAATTGTCGATCTAACCCCTGGCTGCAAGTCAGCGTCAGTAGGGGGTGGCGATGTGTTAAGACCTGACCAGAGCGCTGTGAAGGTAATATCCGAACTCTTGACCGTATAAATATCACCTGGGTTATAAACCGATGTGCCATCGCCCCAGCCAGAGAATGCATAATCTGGGCGCGTGAATGTGTTGTTGGCTATGACAAAAGTTGTGCCCTCTAAAACCGAGAGAGCAGAAGGTCCAGTTCCAATAGATCCCGTTCCGCCAACGTAAAGTACGGTGTGACGTGGATTTGCGCTCCATAGAGCAAACAAGGTGACATCTACATCGAAAGCGTAATTAGCGCTATCTGCGTAGCTAGTACCGCTGCCATCGACTGCGGTATTCCAACTTGTGAACTTGAAGCCGGCGCGAGTGAATGTGTTAGCGGTCAGAGCACTAGCAGCGTTTTTAATTTCTAGCGCCATCGATCCACTGCCACCGTTGCTATCAAAGGTGACGGTGTGGTTCGGAATGACGACCCACTGCGCATAAAGCGAAGTCTCCGCTGCAAATGGGTAAGATGCCTTGTCCTTGTAACTAGTACCCGTGCCATCAGCCTTGGTGTTCCAGGTAGAGAAGATGAAATCTGTCTTAGCAAATGCGTTGGCGGTCAACACAGCAGCGAATGAACTCATTTGATCGACCATAATTCCACTAGTCGATCCATTACCTTTGAAGTGGACAGTGATCGTGGCAGGAGGTGGTGGTGGAG
>JBAXVT010000019.1:0-22132 GCA_037128715.1 Actinomycetes bacterium | reverse complement strand
GGACACTAGTTTGCGCGGCCGAGATAAGAACCGTCACGAGTATCAACAAGCACCTTTTCATCCTGTTTGATGAATAGTGGAACTTGAATTTCGATTCCCGTTTCGAGCGTCGCTGGCTTTGTGCCACCCGATGAGCGATCGCCTTGCAAACCTGGCTCGGTGTAAGTAATAGTTAATTCAACTGACGCAGGAAGATCGATGTAAAGAGGGTTGCCATCGTGAACAGCTACCAGCGCTTCTACATTTTCCAGCATGTAGTTGGCAGCGTCACCAACGACCTCGGGGCTGATGGTGATCTGATCGAAGTTCTGGGTATCCATAAATATAAAGCCATCTCCATCGCGATAGAGGTATTGCATATCCCGCTTCTCGACTTGTGCGATTTCCACTTTGACTCCAGCGTTGAAGGTGCGTTCTACGACCTTGCCGCCGGGAACCAACTTGAGCTTGGTGCGCACGAAAGCCGGACCCTTACCGGGCTTCACATGCTGGAATTCAACGACGGTCCAGAGCTTATTTTCGATCTCGAGGGTCATGCCGTTCTTAAGGTCATTTGTAGTAGCCATTGGGGCAGAATACCTGAAGGTTAGATCAACTCTTTCATCGCGATCAGCGCTAAGCGGTAGGAATCGGGGCCAAAACCCCCAATAGTCCCGTGCGAAACGCCCGAAATCACCGAAGTGTGACGAAACTCCTCACGTGCCAGTGGATTGCTCAGGTGAACTTCTATCAGAGGCGTCACCAACATCGCCGCGGCATCCCGAATCGCATACGAATAGTGGGTAAAGGCGGCCGGATTGAAGATGACTGGATTGCGATTATCGGCGGCTTCGTGCAGCCAGGTGATGATTTCAGTTTCGGAATTACTCTGTCGAACCTCAACGTCAAGCCCCAGGGCGGAACCGCTCGCAATGATGAAATCAGATAATTGCGGAAAAGTCATCGTGCCGTAGATCGCCGAGTCGCGGAGATCCAATCGATCTAAGTTAGGTCCATTGAGGACCAAGACCTTTGCTGAACTCATAGAAGTATCTTCTCATAGGTGGCAGCTAGGTTGTCGGCACTCGCCGCTTCAATCCAATCTGGTTCTCCCGGAACTCGCAATCCAATGAAGCGGATCCGACCATCTCGACTCTTCTTATCGCCAGCCATAAGGGCGAGAAGGTCTGACCATTGATACTCACCCTTCATCAACACTGTGGGCAGTCCAAACTTCTCTAATAGCTTCGCCAGGTGTTCGGTTTCGCTGGAGCTAAATCCTAATTCGACCTCGCTGAGAATTGCGGCAAAGTGCAAGCCGATAGATACCGCCTCGCCATGGCGCAGCGCATATCCTGATCTCTTTTCGATTGCGTGCCCGAAGGTATGCCCAAAATTGAGAATCTCGCGCAACTTACCCTCTTTAAAATCGTTGGAGACAACCGATGCCTTCACCGCCACGCTCTTAGCGACAAGTTCCAAAGAGTGATTGCGTGCCGCAGCAAGAGTGTCAACACCGTTTAGCGTCGTGAGAATGGAGAGGTCTCGGATGTAACCGGTCTTTATGACTTCGGCGAGGCCCGCGGCAAAGTCGCGATCGGAGAGTGTGTCGAGCCAGCTCATATCTGCGCAGACAGAATGTGGAGAGTAGAAAGAACCGACCAGGTTCTTTCCAGAGCCAGTGTTGATTCCAGTCTTTCCACCAACGGCCGCATCCACCATTCCGGCGAGTGTTGTAGGGATTGCATACCAGGCGATGCCGCGGAGCCAGGTTGCAGCAACAAAACCCGATAGATCTGTCGTGGCTCCCCCGCCGATTCCGACGATAGCATCGGTTCGACCGAAGTCATTTTCTCCAAGCAGATTCCATACCGCTTCTGCGGTTGCGTAGTTCTTCTGCGCCTCTCCATCTGGAGCAACAAAGAGTATGTGTTCAGAACCCTTGACGATATCTGTCAAGTTGCCTGAAGCGGCAATGAAGGCCGGAGCAATAATTAATACTTTCTTATGAGAAGAGAGAATCGAATCGAGATATTGGCGCCAGGCGGCGCCGATATGTACTTCGTAATCTATCTCAGCTTGCACTGCAATCTTATGCATGATTCAACCCCATAAGAACTAGTAATTCACGGGCGACTTCGTGCGGCTTCTTATTGTCAGTTTGCACTTCGATCTTGGCCAGCCGCCTATAAATCGGCTCGCGTTCTTGCACAATTTTAAGCCATTGGTTCTTTGGATCTTCTGCAACCAAAGGTCGGTCGCCCTTTACCCCTATGCGCGTGAGGGCATTTGATAACCCCACGTGTAAATAAATAACTTTTGCGGCGCTCTTCGCGAGAGCATCCTGTACCTCTGCATCCAAAATCGAGCCCCCTCCCAGTGAAATAACTCCGACGTTGGAACTCAATGTCTTAAGTACGACCGATTTCTCGATGGCTCGAAAGCCGGGTTCTCCTACAGCTGTAAATATCTCCGGAATACTCTTCCCTTGCTCCTCAACAATAAGTGAATCCGTATCCTCAAAACTGGTTGCTAGTTCTCTCGAAAGCGCCTTACCGATACTGCTCTTTCCAGAGCCCGGCGGACCTATAAGGATTGCTCGCTGCATCTACTTAATTTCTAGTGATTCGATGTACGAGAGGAAATTACGACGCGTCTCTCCGACGCTATCTCCCCCAAACTTCTCAAGAACAGCATCGGCCAAAACTAAGGCACACATCGCCTCTGCCACTATTCCAGCTGCTGGTACAGCGCAGACATCAGAGCGCTGATTAATCGCTTTAGCTGGCTCGCCAGTTGCAACATCGATGGTGTCCAGCGCCCGCGGTACCGTCGAAATTGGCTTCATCGCTGCTCGCACTCGGAGAATCTCTCCGTTAGACATCCCACCTTCAGTTCCGCCAGCGCGGTCAGTCCGACGAATGATCTTTCCGGTTGTATCTCGTTCAATTTCATCGTGGGCTACTGAACCACGTCTCCTTGCTGTGGTGAAACCATCGCCGATCTCTACGCCCTTGATGGCTTGGATTCCCATCATGGCTCCGGCTAGGCGCGCGTCTAATCGACGATCCCAATGGGCATGCGAACCTAAACCAGGAGGTAGATCAAAGGCCAAGACTTCTATGACTCCGCCCAGTGTGTCGCCGGCGGTGTGGGCGGCATCTATTTCTGCAACCATGGCTGCGCTAGCCACTGGGTCAAAGGAACGCACTGGGTCGGCATCTACCGCATCGCGATCAGCATAGCTAGGAAGTGGGTAGCCCTCGGCGCTGCCCGCTGCACCGATAGAGAGGACGTGACTCATGATTCGCACGCCAACGGTCTGCTCTAAAAATGCTCGTGCAACTGCTCCGAGTGCGACGCGTGCTGCAGTTTCACGAGCACTGGCACGTTCTAAAATGGGCCGTGCATCAGTGAAATCATATTTCTGCATTCCAACGAGATCGGCATGGCCAGGACGGGGACGAGTCAGTGGTGCATTTCGCGCTAGCGCTGCAAGTTCATCCGCAGGCACGGCATCTGCCGACATAACTTTCTCCCACTTGGGCCACTCGGAATTACCAACCTGAATTGCAATTGGTCCACCTTGGCTCTCTCCATGGCGTACTCCGCCGAGAATGGTCACCTGGTCGGCTTCGAAGTTCTGTCGCGCACCCCGGCCGTAACCCAGACGACGGCGCCGGAGATCGAAATCGATCTTCTCGGTCGATATTTCGACGTGGGCCGGTAGACCCTCCAATATCGCAGAGAGCGCAGGACCATGTGATTCACCAGCAGTAAGCCATCTCAACATATGCGTATTGTGTCAGAAACTCTGGCTTAGCCGTCGCTCATAACGATTTAGTGGATGTGTAGCGCCCAAAGGCTTCCAAGAAGTAGAGATGGAGCGAAGGGAAGAGTCTTTTTCCTGGAAATAACCGCCCAGAGCCCCGCGCTTATGCAGGCCAAGAGAAGCCCCGCGACTAATAATTGAATTGAATGAGTGAGAAGTGCGATGAGGGAGAAGAGTTTTATATCGCCCATTCCTATTGCGCCGCGGATTGTGAAATAGAGAGTGAGGGCGATAGTGAGAGAGATTAAGGCAAAGAGGTGTGCGCAAACCTCGGTGTTTCGCGCATGTGACGCCAGGTGAAGTTCGATCAGAAACCAGAGGAGAAGGAGTGATCGATTAGGGATGCGATGGTCGCGAATATCCACGTAAGAGATCCAAAGCACAATAGGTAGAAAGAGAAAATAGGTCAACACCGAGCGATATTAACTTTGCGGTGGTAACTCTTCCCGTGCTATCCACAGGATCAGTCGAGGTGGGATCGCCCAACCTGTAGAAGGAGTTTCCTCAACTCTTCCCGATCAAAACTGGCCCCCGTAAAAAGTGCAATCTGATCGATCGCCTGCTCAACCAAGAGATCCATTCCATCGATCGTATGGCTGCCCTGCGCACGGGCCTTGGCTAGCAACGGCGTTGGATAGGGTTTATAGAGAACTTCGAAAAGCGTTGGGATAGCGCGATCTAGCGAGAGTGCGATTTGATTGGTGGCTCCCGCTGGAACGGTTGAGATAACGAGGTCATACCCGTCTAGTGCATGATCCATGCCATGAAAATTCAATTCGGTGTCGGTGGAAATGTCAGAGAGTAATTCGCGCCGAGCCGGTGAGCGCAGGAGGAAATCAATGCTTGTGGAAACTCCATCTAGAGCGCTCAGTGCAGCTCGCGCTGTTCCGCCCCCGCCGATTATTGCGACCTTCTCCTTGGTTACTCCTGCTAGGAGATTGATAAAGGCTGATCTATCGGTTGATGAGGCGGCAAAAGTATTGCCCTTTCGCATCAGGGTATTGGCAGATCGCATCCGCATCGCGATGGGGTCTATTTCGAAACCGAGGGACGAACCCACTTCCACGATGGTCTCTTTGAGTGGCATCGTTAACGAGAACCCGGTCCAGTCTTCGTGCAACGCCGCAGCGAAGAAATCGTGGGCGTTCTCAGGGGTGAGTTCGATGGCTTCGTAACTTCCGGATATTTCTAGAAATTCGTAGGCGGCCATGTGTAGCGCCGGAGAGAGACTATGCGCAATCGGTGAACCTAGTACCGCAGCTCTGATCATTTGAAAAGCCCAACCGCTACATTGTGGTTATAGAGCGCTACCCAATTTTCAAAGGTGGCGAAGCTATCGGTAAACCTAGTGTCGTGCGGTTTTACGGTGATGAAATATAGCCAATTTCCCGGCACAGGATTCAGCGCTGCTGTGATGGATGCAATTGACGGGTTGGAGATGGGTGTTGGCGGCAATCCTACGTTCAGATAGGTGTTGTACGGAGATTTAACTTGAGTGGACTTGATACTCAGACCAATCTCTCCCCGCAACCCCAGTGCGTATTGCACCGTCGAGTTCAGTTGGAGCGCCATTCCAATCTTCAATCGATTATAAATAACCCGTGCAACCTTCCTGCCATCTGCCGGATCTGATTCAATTTGAATCAAAGAAGCAACCGTCAACACCTGATAAGGAGTGAAGTCTTTATATCCAGCATCCAACTTGGTGGCAGAGACTTCCGCGCGAAAGCTCTTAAGCATCTCTTTTAAAGCGTCGTGGGTGCTAGTCCCAGGTTGAAATGAATACTGCACGGGTGCCAGTTGTCCTTCTAGAGAGTTCCGTGGGTTGGGATAGAAGGGCACGATTGAATTGAGGTCATCCTGCTGCTTCAAGGAGGTTACTAAATGCAACTCTTTCAAGATATCGGCCTCGGTGGATCCAGGAAGGACATAGATCGAATCCACTATTCGCTTCTGATCCAGGAGTTGGATGAGGGCCTCATCACTGGGAAGTGCGCTCTGGATGAGATGAATTCCCGGCGCGATGCCAACAATGTTTCTTTTGATCATCTTCGCGATGACCGTGGCCGCGTTCGCGACTACATGCTGGGTCGCCAGGTCATTTGCGATTGCGGTGCCGCTCTCCCCCTGGGTCACAACGATGCGTACAGGTGGACCTGGGTGCCCTTTCGGGTAATCAGAATTGCCATTAGTAATGATGACTCTTAGGGCAATCATGGTCCCTAAAACCATAAGCAAGGTGATGAAGAGAGTGATGAGATTTCGTTCTCGAGGCGTCCTAATCAAGGTGACCCGCAATCCGCTCGCGTTCGAGAGCGCTCTCAAGAATGGAGACGGCGGCCATGGCATCGATGCGCGACTTACTGGATTTCGCGTCGTGGCCAGCGCTACGTAAATTTCGCGCTGCAGATAGCGTCGACATCCGCTCATCGATAAAGTGAATTGGAATGTCGGTAATTGTTGCCAAGCGAGCGGCGAACTCGTGCGCTGCAACGAGCGATGGATTAGAGGCGCCAGAGAGATGTTTCGGCTCTCCCACAATGAGGTAGATCGGTTCGTATTCGACGATCAATGCTGCGATTTGTTCTAAGAGATCTGCATCGGTAGCAATGAGAGTTGCTATGGGTGAGGCGATCAATCCAGAGTTATCACTCGCCGCAACACCAATTCGCACCTGGCCATAATCAAAAGCTACGCGACGGCCGGTCTTCATCGACTAGTTAGAACCTAGCGCTGCCTTTAACTCTGCAATTGCAGCAGCAATCTTTGTGGCATCGCTGCCACCACCTTGAGCGAAATCATCCTTGCCACCGCCACCGCCACCGAGAATTGCAGAACCTACTTTCACAAGTTGACCCGCCTTTGCGCCAGTTGCTTGAGGCGAGACTGCAACAACTAGGACCACACGATCATCGACTACTGAGAGCAAGCCAACCACCGCATGGGGGTCTCTATTGCGCAGATCCAGGGCCATAACGCGTAGATCGTCACCAGAAATTCCATCTGCGACCTGCGTGATCAAAACCTTGAAAGCGCCGATAGCTTCAAAGTTCTTAGCAAGGTCATTGATTGATGCCATTGCTTGTGCCGACTTGAAGGTCGCCAATTCCTTGTCTATCGTTTTTACCTTGTTGAGAAGATCAGAAATGCGCTCAGGAAGTTCTTCGACCCGCGCCCCTTTGATAATTTCGGTGAGAGAGTTGAGAAGGATATGTTCGCGAGCTAGGTAAGAGTAAGCGTCGGCTCCTACAAGTGCTTCCACACGACGAACACCCGCACCAATCGAAGATTCACTCAGCAATTTAACAACGCCCAGTTCGGCGGATGAGTGAACATGCGTGCCACCGCACAACTCACGAGCCCAATCTCCGACGCTGACCACCCGAACTACGTCACCATACTTCTCACCAAAGAGCGCCATCGCGCCAATCTCCTTGGCCTTCGCTTGGCTCATCTCTTCTGCAGTGACTTCCAAATTTTCGATCAGCAACGAATTGACGCGGGATTCCACATCGCCCAGAACGCTGGTCGGAACTGCGCCATTTGCTGGGAAATCGAATCTAAAACGACCAGGTGCGTTCTCCGACCCCGCTTGGGTCGCGCTTTCGCCCAGCGCTTCGCGGAAGGCTTTGTGCACCATATGGGTCGCGGTGTGAGCGCGCGAGATAGCTTTGCGTCGTCCCTGATCAATCTGCGCAAATAATTGTTGATCCACTTTTATAGAACCGGAAATAACAGAACCGCGATGCACATAAAGCCCAGGCACAGGTGATTGCACATCATCGATTTCGACACGAGAGCCATCAGCCAGGGTCAAGATTCCGCCATCGGAAAGTTGTCCACCTCCTTCTGCGTAGAAGGGAGTACGGTCCAAAATAATTTCTACATCGCCTTCGTGCACTTCATGGACACTGGTCCCATCGACCATGATGGCGCGCACGTTGGCTTCACCCTCAAGATGTTGATAACCAATGAACTCGGTCTTACCGGTTCCATCCACAATCTTGCGATACTCAGAGAGATCGGTATGGCCGCTCTTCTTGGCTTTGGCATCCGCTTTAGCGCGGTCCTTCTGTTCTTTCATGAGGCGACGGAAGCCATCCTCATCAACTTTCAGACCAGTTTCAGATGCCATCTCTAAGGTGAGATCAAATGGGAATCCATAGGTGTCATGAAGTTTAAAAGCGGTATCTCCAGTCAAAGTTGCACTCTTTGAACTCTTTGCATCAGTGGACGCTAAATCAAAGATTTGGGTTCCACTCTTAAGAGTCGATAGGAAGGAATCTTCTTCAGCTTCGGTCACTTCAATGAGTCGAGCGCTCTTCTCCGACAATTCCGGATATTGCGGTGACATCGCGCCAATGGCCGCCATTAATAACTCTTTTGAATTATGGTCTGGTGCTCCCAGGATTCGCATGTTGCGAATGGTGCGGCGCATCATGCGGCGCAGAACATACCCGCGTCCTTCATTTCCGGGAAGGACTCCATCACCAATCAACATCATTGATGTACGTGCGTGATCGGCAACCACGCGCAGCGAAACGTCGCTCTTCTCGTCTTTGCCGTAAGTGACGCCAGCGAGTTCGGAAGCCTTGGAGAGAATCTGCATCGTGGTATCGATCTCGTAGATATTTTCTACACCTTGGAGAAGCGCGGCAGTGCGCTCTAAGCCAAGTCCGGTATCAATATTCTTTGCAGGAAGCTCGCCAATGATCGGGTAATCATCTTTAGAGCCGCCATCGGCGCGGATGTTCTGCATAAAGACGAGATTCCAGACTTCGAGGTATCTATCCTCGTCAGCGATGGGGCCACCTTCGCGACCATAGGCCGGTCCGCGATCGTAATAAATTTCCGAGCAGGGGCCACATGGTCCGGCAACACCCATGGACCAGAAGTTATCTGCCATCCCCCGTCGCTGAATACGTTCCTTGGGAACGCCAACTTTCTTATGCCAAATATCGGCAGCTTCATCGTCGTTGAGATAGACCGTGACCCAGAGTTTCTCTTCCGGAAAGCCAAAGCCGCCAGCGCTGATCGGTTTTGTGAGTAGTTCCCACGCCATCGTGATTGCGCCCTCTTTAAAGTAATCTCCAAAAGAGAAATTGCCACACATCTGAAAGAAAGAGGCATGGCGGGTGGTCTTTCCGACCTCATCGATATCCAAGGTACGAACACACTTCTGCACGGAGGTGGCACGGGCGTATGGGGCCTTGATCTCACCTAAGAAATATGGTTTGAAGGGAACCATTCCAGCATTTACTAAGAGAAGATTTGGATCATCAGCGATCAAGGAGGCTGAAGGCACAACGGTATGTTTTAACCCCAGGGCATTGTCGGACTCGAAGAAGCGCAACCAACGCGCTCTAATTTCTGCGGATTCCACCGACTACTCGTGCTCCCGGTCGGAACGAGAAAACTTCTTGCCCGCAAAGGCGCTTACCAGAGTTCCAATCACCTTTAAAAAGCCGGAGTTCTTCTCCACCAAAGAGGTGATCGAACCGGTTACCTTCTCCGTGAAATTTTCGGCAGTTGAAACGATGCGATTAACGCTCTTGATGGTCTTCTCAACCTCGTCGATTAGATTGCCGACGCGGATGATGGCATATGCCAAGGCGAAGGCAATCACCAGCAGCGAACACGCTGCGATGATGGTTGCAATACCTCCAGGACCCATACGCATTAGCCTACCTGAACTTTAGGCGCTGAGCGCAAAATTAATCCTTTTCAGGCACGTAGTCGACGGCAGCTTCTTTTCTTTGTGCTGGTGTGATCGGTGTTGGAGCACCGGTAAGCGGATCGCCGCCACTTGCGGTTTTAGGGAATGCGATGACCTCGCGAATCGACTCAGCGCCCGTCAATAGAGCACAAAGGCGATCCATGCCAAGAGCGATTCCCCCATGCGGAGGTGGGCCATAATTGAAGGCTTCGAGCAGGAAGCCAAATTTGCTCTTAGCCTCTTCCGGGGTAAGCCCGATCACATCAAAGACGCGTTGTTGCATCTCGCGCTTGTGAATACGGATGGAACCACCGCCGATTTCATTTCCATTTAGGACGATGTCATAGGCGTAGGCCAGAGCGTTACTCGGATCCTTATCGAAGCTATCGGCAAACTCCGGCTTTGGACCAGTAAATGGGTGATGCACCGCGGTCCAGCCAGCCGCTGGATTTTCCGAGTCAACTGGTTCGAACATTGGAGCATCAACGACCCAGAGAAATTCCCAGGCGCCTGGAGCGATGAGATTGCAACGTTGCGCGACCTCTAACCGAACCGCACCCAAGAGCGCTTGCGAGGAACTCTTAGTCCCAGCGGCGAAGAAAATGGCATCTCCCGGCTTTGCACCCGTATGCGCAGCAATTCCAGCGGCTTCGCTCTCGGAGAGGTTCTTAGCGACGGGGCCAGCGAGCGTTCCATCCTCTTGCACCAAAATGTATGCCAGACCTTTAGCTCCGCGCGCCTTTGCCCAATCTTGCCAGCCATCCAATTCGCGGCGTGGTGAGCTCGCCCCTCCAGGCATAACAACTGCACCGACGTAATCGGCTTGAAAGACGCGGAAAGTGGTGTCGGCGAAGAATTCCTTAACGTCAACAAGTTCTAATTCAAAGCGCAAGTCAGGCTTATCAGATCCATAGCGACGCATCGCCTCCGCATAAGTCATACGTGGAATAGGTCGTGGAATTTGGTAACCCACAGTCTTGTTGAACACCTCTTCGAGAATCTCTTCAGCAACTCGCAAGATATCTTCTTGATCCACAAAGGACATCTCAATATCCAACTGTGTGAACTCGGGTTGGCGATCAGCACGGAAGTCTTCGTCGCGGAAGCAGCGTGCGATCTGGTAATAACGTTCCATGCCAGCGACCATCAACAACTGCTTGAACAATTGCGGCGACTGTGGAAGCGCATACCAGCTTCCAGGTTGTAAACGGACTGGTACCAAGAAGTCGCGCGCTCCTTCAGGCGTGGAGCGGGTCAAGTAAGGGGTTTCGATCTCTAGAAAATCTAGGCGATCCATAACGGTACGGATAGTTGAGGTGACGCGTGAGCGCAGTCGAAGATTCCGCGCTGGTCCTTCACGACGCAGATCTAAGTAGCGATACTTCAAACGAATCTCTTCGCTGATATTGGAGACATCGCCGCTATCAACGGGGAAAGGTAGCGCAGCAGCTTCGCTGAGAACTTCAAGGTTCTGACAATCAATTTCAATCGCACCAGTTGCGATATTTGGATTCTCGTTGCCCTCCGGACGAATCCGGACAGTCCCAGTAATAAGAACGCACCATTCAGCGCGCAAGGCACCGGCGATCTCATCTTTGATAACTACCTGAACGGCACCTGAGGCATCACGGAGATCGATAAATGCAACTCCGCCATGGTCACGTCGACGCGCTACCCATCCTGCGAGCACAACGGTGGTACCTACATCGGACTTTGACAGTGAACCGGCATCATGTGTGCGTAACATATTAAGAGTGCTCTCCAAGGTTTGCGATACGTTCGATTAATTCATTGGCTAAAGCACTAAGAGTAACGGAAGTAGTCTCCCCCGATTTCATCTCCTTCAGAGCGACCGCTTCAGAGGCAATTTCGTCTGCTCCAATGACAATGGAATATTTGGCTCCGCTCTTATCTGCAGATTTCATCGCTCCTTTGAGCGCCTTATCTCCAAAGGCTAAATCGACGCGGATTCCACGGAGCCGCAACTCCTCAGCGATCTGCAGCGCTGCATCTCCCGTTCCGAGAGGGACGATGTAGAGGTCTAGGCCCAACCCTTCAGGAAGGGAGAGACCTTCTGCCTCGCGGGCTAAAAGAATGCGATCAATTCCCAGTCCGAAACCGATTCCAGATAACTCTTGTCCCCCGAGTTGGGCCATCAAACCGTCGTATCGACCCCCACCACCGATTCCAGCTTGCGCGCCGAGATCGCTGTGAACAAATTCAAAGGCGGTGCCTGTGTAATAGTCCAAGCCACGAACCATCCGGTTATTCACGACAAAATCGATACCAACTAGTTTTAACAACTCTTGCACCTTGGCGAAGTCAGCAGCACTTTCTGGGGTTAAGTAATCCATAAGTACAGGTGCCTTACTCATTGCCTCTTTAACTTCCGGACGCTTGTCGTCAAAGAGTCGCAGAGGATTAAGGGCGGCACGCTCCCGAGTTTCTTCATCCAGCGGTACGGATGTTATGAATCCGCGAAGATCTTTAAGGTAGTTCTCTCTCGTTACTGCATCACCCAGAGAAGTGATCTCCAGTCGATAGTTCTTCAATCCGAGTTGGCGAAATGCACGTTCCGCTACTGAAATGACTTCGACGTCGATTCGCGGATCAGCGACACCAATGGCTTCGATTCCAACCTGATAGAACTGGCGATAACGACCCGCTTGCGGACGCTCGGCTCTAAAAAATGCTCCTGAGTAATAAACCTTCACTGGAAGTTGGCCGCGATCCAAATTGTGCTCTATCACTGCGCGCATGACGCCAGCTGTTCCTTCTGGTCGCAACGTGATGGAGCGACCACCACGGTCCTCGAATGTATACATCTCTTTACGGACTACATCGGTCGACTCCCCCACGCCTCTGGCGAAGAGTTCGGTGTCTTCAAAGACAGGCAGTTCCACGAGCTGATAACCAGCGACCACGGCAGATTCGATCAGGGTGCTCCGCACGTAGTCGAAGTGCGATGAGCGTTCTGGTACGTACTCACTCACACCTTTAGGTGCTTGAAACTTAGCCATTAATCGGCACTCCTTAAGAATCGATCTTGCAGATAATCGTTGTTCTTGCGCTCTCGCCCAATTGTAGTTTCTGGACCGTGGCCGGGAAGGACAATTAGGTCATCGCTGAGCGGAAGTATTACGTTTCGCAGCGTCTTCTTCATGTCACTGCTGGAACCCAGCCGGAAGGAGGTATTTCCGATCGAATTTTGAAAGAGCACATCGCCGCTGATCAGAAATTCATTGTTGACAACGAAGACTGTCGAACCCGGTGTATGCCCTGGTGCATGTCTGGCCGTGAGAGTGAAACCTGCGATATCAATGACGGTTCCATCTGTTAGTTCTCGAACATCTCTTGGCTCACTGAAAGAGGTAACACCCATCGCTTCTAAGATCGGGGTCGTTGGCCCGCCTGGGGTCAAAATGCCCTGCGGGTTACCGAGAAATTCGCGGTCTTTCGGGTGAACGTAGGTAGCGACGCCGTACTTCTCATCGAAGGCGTGCACCGAAAAGGTATGGTCTAAATGGCCATGGGTCACAATCGTGGCAATCGGCTTAAGGTTGTGCCGGGCGATAACCTCGCTTATCTCTCCAACCAGGTCTGGAATCGCCATCCCGGGGTCGACGATAAAGCACTCGGAATTCTTACCTACCGCGAAGATCCAACAGTTTGTCGCGAAGTATTGGGCTCGTACGACCTCAAGAATCACTAAATCAGCCCACTTTTCAACGGCCTGAGAGACTAATTTTCCCAGGTAGAGGCTTTAAGGGTACCGTTAAGCCCTGATTAAACCTGATCAGAGGGCTAAACCCGCGCCAAAGTGGGAATAGCTAGAGCCAACCGATAACGGAGAGTGCGCCCTTCTGGACCCATCCAGAGCGAGCACTGGACGCGCAACCTAAGGAGTAAGTCATGACAGTTCCAGAGAATCTCAGTGCAGCATCAGCTTTAATCGGCGACCCAGCGAAGTTCGGTCGCGTAGGTGATGATGGAACAGTTTATGTAACAACTCCAGAAGGTGAACGCGCAGTCGGCTCCTATCCTGGCAAGAGCGCCGAAGAGGCCCTTGCATACTTTGTTAGAAAATTTGAATCACTCGCTTCCGAGGTCGCGCTTCTTGCCGCCCGCATCAAGAGCGGTGCGATGGTTCCCAGCGATGCTCACGCTGCAGTCACAAAATTGAAGGAGCAGATCCTCAACCTCAATGGCGTTGGCGATCTTGCGACCCTTGCAAAATCAGTCGATCAGATCCCTGATCTGATTGAGGGTCATAAAGCGGCCTATGAGGCGCGTAAAGCCACAGAGAACGCCGCAAAGGAAGCGAAGCGTGCTGAGGCATCAGAGATAAAAGAGAAGTTGGTCGTCGAAGCAGAATCACTTGCGCTCTCCGAGAGTTGGAAATCGACGGGTGATCGCCTCAAGACTCTTCTCGATGAGTGGAAGGCTGCTCCACGTTTAGATAAGAAAGCCGATGCCGATCTCTGGAAGCGTTTTTCCAGCGCACGGAATAAATTTGATAAGCGCCGTCGCACCCATTTTGCTCAACTCGAAAGCCAGACCGCACTTGTAACCCAATCCAAGGCGGCGATAATCGAGGAGGCTAAGAAGTTAGCTGATTCCAGGGATTGGCTTGCCACCGCCAACCGATTTAAAGAGCTTATGGATGCCTGGAAGGCAGCCGGACGCGGCAAGAAGAGCGTGGATACACGACTCTGGGACGAGTTCAAGACTGCTCAAGATGCTTTCTTCGCCGCCAAAAAGGTTGATCTAGAGAAGCGCCAGGGAACAATGGCCGCAAATCTCGCCAAGCGCGAAGAATTAATAACGCAATTTGAAGCTTTGTTACCTGTCAGCGATGTTAAATCAGCGCGCCATAAGTTCCATGACCTTCATGAGAAGTGGGATCGCATTGGAATGACCGAACGCACCAAGCGAGCTGCATTGGAAGCGCGTCTTGAGAAAGTTCAGACCGAGATCGATTCACTTCATGAAGAGGTTTCTCGACGCAGTGATCCAACGGCGATCGCTCATGCGAACACTGTTGTTCAAGGCCTACTTGATGCAATCGAGAACTATGAGAAGCAAGCAGCTAAAGCCGAAGCCGCTGGGCAGACTGCCAAAGCACTGGTAGCTCGTGAAGCGGCAGCTGCACGTAAGTCATGGCTCACCGAAGCGCAAAAAGGTTTAGCAGACTTTAAGAAATAATAATTAGTTATTGGTGACGCGATAAACGTCGTATACACCTGCGACGCTTCGAACGGCCGATAAGACGGTATCCAGATGAAGCGCGTCAGCCATCTCAAATGTGAATCGGGAAAGTGCGACGCGATCCTTGCTCGTGCTGACAGCTGCATTGAGGATATTTACATGCTGATCCGAGAGAGTTCTTGTGATATCAGAGAGCAATCCCGCACGATCTAGCGCTTCCACTTGAATATTGACGAGGAATAGCGCGCGGGCACTGTTGTTCCACTTAACTTCAACGATGCGGTCGCCCTGGTGCTCCTTTAGATCGTTGACGTTGATGCAATCGGCGCGGTGCACGCTTACGCCACTCCCCTTGGTCACAAAACCTGTGATCTCATCTCCCGGAACTGGTGTGCAGCAGCGTGCCAGTTTCACAAGTAAATCCCCGGCACCTTCAACATCCACACCTGAAGAGTTGCGCTTTGCTGCTGTCGGACGGCGGAAGAGATGATCAATGCTGGCTTCTGGTCCTTCTGGGTCGTTGCCCAGTTGGTGCGAGAGCTTCTCGATAACTGAAGCCGCAGATACATGGCCGTTTCCGACAGAGGCATATAAAGCCTCAATATCTGGAAAGTGAAGTTCATGAGCCAGTTCCAGGATTGCTTGTCCCGCAAATATCTTCTGCAGAGGCATCCCGGCTTTGCGCATCTGTCGTGCAATCGATTCTTGACCAGCCTCGATCGCCTCTTCCTTGCGCTCTTTGGAGAACCAGGCTTTGATCTTGGAGCGGGCGCGCGGAGATTTTACAAAGTTGAGCCAATCGCGACTCGGCGCCGCGTTGAGGCTCTTGTTAGTGACAATATCAACCACATCGCCGTTGGTAAGGGCAGATTCCAATGGAATCAACTTTCCATTGACCTTCGCACCGACGCAGCGATTGCCAACCTCAGTATGGACGGCATAAGCGAAATCCACAGGTGTAGAACCAGCAGGCAGAGCCACCACACTCCCTTTTGGCGTGAATACGAAAACTTCCGGGGTGCGCAGGTCGTACCGCAATGTGTCGAGAAATTCGCTGACGTCTTCGCTCTCTTGCTGCCATTCGTGTAATTGCTTGAGCCAAATAACACCTGGATCATTGTCCGCGTTTTTGACTCCCTTGGACTTGTATTTCCAGTGAGCTGCGATACCGAACTCGGCTCGCGCGTGCATATCAGCGGTTCTAATTTGAATTTCTACAGCCTTACCATTGGGGCCAATCACAGTGGTGTGCAGTGATTGATATAAATTGAATTTTGGCATGGCGATATAGTCCTTGAAGCGCCCCGGAATAGGACTCCAGCGCGCATGGATAGCGCCGAGAACTGCGTAGCAATCTCGCACATCATCCACTATGACTCGAACGCCGACCAGATCGTAAATCTCTCCGAACTCACGTCCACGGACAATCATCTTTTGAAAGACGCTGTACAAGTGCTTCTGGCGACCCTTTATGGTTGCTTTGATCTTCTCGGCAGCTAAATCATTTTGAATTTGCGCTGTTACTTCCAATGTAAATTTTTCACGGAGGGGTTGTCGCTCGCTGACCAAACGTTCTATCTCTTCATACTTCTTTGGTTCCAGCACCTTGAAGGAGAGGTCTTCCAACTCCCACTTTATTGCGTTCATGCCCAGGCGGTGTGCCAAGGGAGCGTAGATATCGAGAGTTTCTCGTGCCTTGCGAGTTGCACTTTCAGAGGAGACAAATTGCCAGGTGCGGGCATTGTGTAAACGGTCGGCCAGCTTAATCACAAGGACGCGAATATCCTTTGACATCGCAACGACCATCTTGCGCAGAGTTTCTGCCTCTGCGGTTGGGCCATAGGTCAGCTTGTCCAACTTGGTGACGCCATCAACTAATTGAGCCACCTCATCGCCGAAATCAATGCGCAGGGTATCCAGGGAGTAAGGAGTGTCTTCTACTGTGTCGTGCAGGAGTGCGGCCGTGATGGTGGCCTGATCCATGCCCAGTTCTGCAAGAATCTCTGCCACGGCAACCGGGTGAGTTATGTAAGGCTCCCCTGATTTACGAACTTGGCCAGCGTGAGCGATGCTGGCGATGTCGAAGGCGCGCTCTAAATCAGCGCTTTTAAAATCGGGAAGATTGGCCTTAAGGGTTTGGGCAAGAGGAGCTAAAAGCGTGTTCATCGCTTACCACTCCTCTCAATAAGATTTAACGACGGCTTCTACGCCTTGGTTGGTTGCGCGGACCGCGTTCGCGGTTCTCTTTAGAGTGCGTAGAGGTAACGATATTGGAGGTGTCGGCAACTCCAGAGATGACGACAACTTCTCCAGGTGCTTGCGGTCCACGCTGTGCAACTCGCTTAGCAAGCGCCTTCATGGCTGGCTCGCGTTCCCGCAAAGTTGCTAAGAAGGGTGTAGCGATGAAGATCGAAGAATATGTTCCAGTAGCTAGACCGATGAAGAGGGCAAGTGAGAGATCCTTCAGAGTACCTGCACCGAGAAGTCCAGCACCTACGAACAAGATCGACGCAACGGGAAGGAGCGCGATCAGAGAGGTATTGAAGGAACGCACCAGAGTCTGATTCACCGCGAGGTTAGCCGCTTGCGAATAGGTGTACTTACCTGTACTTGTGATCGAGCGAGTGTTCTCCCGAACCTTGTCGAATACGACAACGGTGTCATAGAGCGAGTAACCCAGAATGGTCAAGAATCCAATGACGGTCGCCGGAGTAACATCGAAGCCAACAAGTGCATAGATGCCCACCGTGATAAACAGGTCATGCAGCACGGCGATGATAGCGGCTTGCGCCATTTTGGGTTCGAAAGCCAATCCAAGATAGAGGAGGATCACGAGCAAGAACCCGATCAAAGCCTGGATTGCCTTGTGCGTAATGTCCTTACCCCATGATGGCCCGATGCTCATTACGTTGATATCACCAATTTTGACGTTGAATTCCTTCACGATCGCATTTTCAACGGCATCGTTCTGCGCATTGGTCAATGACTTGGTCGTGATCTGAATCTTGTTGTTGCCTATCTTTTGGACAATCGTCTCTGAAGTGATTCCACTATCCGAAACAGCTTTCTGACCAGTCGCAATAGAGGCGTTCGGGGTGCTTATTGTAAATTGTGAGCCACCCTTAAACTCGATTCCAAGTTTAAGCCCTTGGACGCTCAGGGCTATTGCAGCGATAAGAATGACGACTCCCGAGAGCGCGTAAAAACGCCGACGGTTGCCGATGATGTTGAAGGACTTTTCGCCACGATAAAGGCGGCCACCCATTCCAGATAAACGTGACATTTAAGCGACGTCCTTTCCTGTAACAACACCTAAGCTTTTTGCGGAGAACCCAGATAATCGATGGCCGCTGGCATAGAAATTCACCCGTGCTAGCAGAGTTACAAGTGGCTTGGTAAAGAAGAAGACCACGAGAAGGTCAACCACGGTTGTAAGTCCAAGTGTGAAAGCGAAGCCACGAACATCTCCTACGGCGAAGAAGTAGAGGAGCGCCGACGCGATAAGCGACACTGAGTCAGCCACAATAATTGTGCGCTTGGCACGCATCCAACCAGTATCAACCGCTGTCCGTAACGAACGTCCATCTCGCACTTCATCGCGCAAGCGCTCGAAGTAGACGATAAATGAGTCCGCCGTGATACCGATCGACACGATGGCACCGGCGATACCCGCTAGCGAGAGGGAGAAACCAATCCATTTTCCAAGGAGAATGAAGAGGAGGTAGGTAATTCCGCCCGCTACCGTGAGGGAGCCGACGCTTACAATTCCCAAGCCGCGGTAATAAAAGACTGAATAGAGAACAACGAGAATCAATCCCAATAACCCGGCAAGCAATCCCGCGTGAAGTTGGTTTGATCCCAGCGTTGGAGAAACCTGTTGCACGTTACCGCGATCGAAGGCGAGAGGAAGTGCACCGTACTTGAGCACGTTGGCGAGATCGGATGCTTGAATCTGAGTGAAGTTTCCCGTGATCTGCGCATTTCCACCCGTGATTGCCTGATTGATCTGTGGAGAGGTGTACACCAATCCATCGAGAACAACGGCAACTTGATTCTGCGGAGAGGGCAACTTTGTAACACGCGTGGTTATCGCACCGAACTTAGTGGTTCCAGAACCGGTGAAGTTCAAGAGGACCATCCAACCGTTTCCATTTGTTTGATCGAGATTAGCGCTTGCAGAAGCTACGTCGGTTCCAACTAATTCGGCCGGTCCGAGAATGTACTTACCGCTTCCATCGCGGTTACATGCAACGAGAGGCGAAGATGGCACATCGATATTTCCGCCTTGGCGGTTTGCCACCTTGGTGCAATCGAGCGCACCGAACTTAGCGTTGAGTTCCGCGGTCACGCCGGTAGGAAATGTAGGCGTAAGAACCGGGGCTGTGGCTTTTGGAGTAGGCGTGGCCTTCGCTCCAGGTTTCGGAACGGTCACAGTTGTTGTCGAAGTAGATGATGTAGAAGTCGTCTTTGCGCTGCCTGCACCCACCGCAAATACCTGGCGGAAGCGAAGTTCGGCAGTCTGGCCGACTAGATCAACGATTCGGGTTCCAGTATCGCCGGGTACCGAGATCACGATCTGTTGGTTGTTTCCAGTTCCCTGCGATGCCACCTGGCTCTCGGCAACACCGAGAGAGTTGACGCGTTGACGGATGATCGCAACAGCTTGCGCAATTGCCGCCGATGAGACAGTTCCACCCTTGGCAACTCGGGGTTGCAAGGTGACGCTGGTTCCTCCACGAAGGTCGAGCCCCAGTTTTACCTTGTCGTTCTGGATGAAGGCCAGAGCGGTGAAGGCGACCAAAATGATGGCCAGGATGGCAAGGGTTCGTCCGGGCTTCGCCTGGGACTTAATAGATTTGGAAATGTTGGCAGACATAAGAGGTAAGTCTAGGCATCAAGCGGTGGCATGTCGAAAATGCCGAGTTCTGCCTGTGGCGGTGTCAGCCCCAGATGAGCCCACCCTGAAGCGGTCGCCATGCGCCCGCGCGGCGTTCTTGCTAATAGACCCGTACGTAGCAAGAAGGGCTCAGCCAGGCTCTCCAAAGTCTCTGCCTCTTCACCCATCGACATCGCCAAAGTGGTCAATCCGACCGGCCCGCCATTGAACTTCTTGATGAGAATCTCCAGCAAAGTGCGATCAAGGCGATCTAGTCCAATCAGATCAACTTCATACATTTCTAACGCGGCTTGGGCTGCTCCCAGATCAATCTCACCGTTTCCATGAACTTCGGCGTAATCGCGCACTCTCCGAAGGAGACGATTGGCGACCCGAGGTGTTCCACGCGATCTGGAACCAATCTCGATGATCGCAGCATCATCAATGGGAACCTGGAGCAGCGCTGCGCTCCTTCGAACTATCGTCGAAAGCTCGCTCTCGGCATAAAAATCTAGCTGCGCGGTAAAGCCAAAACGATCGCGCAACGGACTGGGCAGCAAGCCAGCTCGAGTGGTTGCTCCTATGAGTGTGAAGTGCGGCAAAGTGAGCGGAATCGCGGTAGCGCCCGCCCCCTTTCCCACCACTACGTCAACTCTAAAATCCTCCATCGCCATATATAGCAGCTCTTCAGCGGGACGAGACATTCTGTGAATCTCATCGAGAAAGAGAATCTCACCCTCCACCAGCGAAGAGAGAATCGAAGCCAAATCGCCGGCATGTTGGATAGCAGGGCCGCTGGTGATTCTGATCGGCGCGTTCATCTCTGTTGCAATGATCATTGCGAGAGTTGTCTTACCCAAGCCCGGAGGTCCCGAGAGCAAGATGTGATCCGCCGGTGTTTTGCGAGAGCGCGCTGCGGTGAGTAGAAGATTTATCTGAGCTGCAACTCGCTGTTGTCCAACAAACTCACCTAAATTTTTAGGACGGAGCGCTAGCTCCGCAACGCGTTCTGCATCATCAGAATAATCACTGACCAAAGATTCGCTCATCGCTGGATTCCGCCAGATAGCGCAGCGCGGAGCAAATCCCCAATCGGCTCCCCCGCTACATCTTTAAATTGCAGTGAGAGTTGGTCGATACGATCTTGTGTATCGCGTGCTGTGAATCCGAGTCCAAGAAGTGCACTCGTAATCTGGTCGCGCCAACTACCGGCCACGGTCATCTCTCCTGCCTCGAAATTATCTACCTTCTCGCGTAATTCCAGAACTAGTCGTTGCGCTCCCTTCTTGCCCAGTCCGGGAATACGCTCGAGAATCTCGGTCTGTTCATTTTTGATGGCGCTGACAATTTCTGCTGTTTCGTAAATATTAAGAGCTGACTGCGCTACTTTTGGTCCGATACCGGTAACAGTTTGTAACAGTTCAAATATCTCGCGGGCCGCATGGCTCTCGAATCCGTAGAGAGTAAGAGCGTCTTCACGAACTACCAGCACGGTTTGTAGGGACGCCGTCGTACCTACGGTAAATGCAGCAGCAATACGTGGCGATACATTGACTAGCAATCCAACGCCGCCGACTTCTATAACAACATTTCCAGCGCGCACTGATTTGATAGTTCCGGTGAGTGATGCGATCACTGTGTTGCCGCCTTTGCGCCGCGCGAACGCAATCTCTCCTTCTCGCTAGCCAAGGCAATTTGCATCTTAGAGTCACCCACGCCGCGCCAATGATGGCAGATGGCAAGGGCGAGAGCATCGGTACTGTCGACTGGTTTCGGGATCGCATCGAGGCGGAGCAACTTCTGGACCATGATCGCCACTTGCTTCTTGTCGGCGCGCCCAGATCCCGTTACGGCGGCCTTCACCTCAGAGGGAGTGTGCATCGCAACTGGTATCCCCGCTTTGGCAGCAAGTAGTAGCGCTACTCCAGCAGCTTGTCCGGTAGCCATCGCGGTTCGAACATTGAGTTGTGAGAAGACTCGCTCGACAGCAATCACATCGGGATTGGCGCGGATTATCCATTGCGAAATCTGCTCCTCGAGTTCTAGCAATCTCATCTCGAGTGGTGCTCCAACAGTGGTTCGAATGATTCCGACATCGACCATCGTCAGAATCTGCGAGCCCTTACTTTCGACAACGCCCAGGCCACAGCGGGTTAAACCCGGATCGATCCCCAGCACTCTCATGCGGGTAAGCCTATTCTGCGAGGCTTGCCATTACCTCGTCAGACACATCAAAGTTGCCATAGACGTTCTGGACATCGTCAAGCTCCTCAATAGCATCTATGAGGTTGAAGACCTTCGTGGCCGTTTCGGCATCAAGTGGTACCGAGAGGGTAGGAAGGAAAGATGTGTCCGCTGACTCATAGTCGAGACCAGCAACCTGCAAGGCGGTACGTACCGCCACTAAATCACTGGGCTCCGAAACGATTTCGAAGGAATCTCCCAGGTCATTTACCTCTTCGCAACCTGCATCGAGTACAACTTCCAAGATTCGATCTTCAGTGACGCCAGCAACTTTATT
>JBAXVT010000018.1:0-22153 GCA_037128715.1 Actinomycetes bacterium | reverse complement strand
TAAGTTCCAAGCATCAGGTGACGATTCCGGTCGATGTGATGCGAGAGGCGGGTTTCAAGGTGGGGGACGAGCTGGTCTTTAAGGTTGAAGACAATCAGGTGGTGGTCACGAAGCAGCGGGTTGATCTTCTCAAGTGGATCGCTAGCTTGAATGGGTTTTATGACGGCTACGACTTCGCCGCAGAACGTGCTGATGCATGGCCGGATTAATTCTAGATTCTGACGCATTGCTGGCAATTATGAATGCCGAAGATAAACATCACAAGAGCATTAAGAAACGCTTACTTCAGAACAGCGAGAGTTTGAGCATCTCTGTTGTGACGTATTCAGAGGCGTTGGTCTATCCCTTTGAAAAAGATAATTTCCCTGCGATATCAGAAGGTATCAAGAACCTTGTCGACGAGATCCTTGATGTAACAGAGTCAATAGCTACCAAAGCCGCGCAATTGCGTGCCGTTTCCAAAGTTAAATTGCCCGATGCACTGATCGCCGCCACCGCCATGGAAAAGGGGCTGACGCTTTTGACCTTTGATGAGAAGCTGGCCAGGAAGACCCCTGGGGCCGAACTTCTTACTTCATAGGGGCTTTCCCACGCGGGGGTGGTTCGGGCGCTCAATGTTCATTGAGGCGTGAGTGGTAGCACGGGGCTGGCTCATTACAAATAATCTGTCTAGAGCGTACTTTCCTTGGCACGCGGCATTGGGGCCGCACTAAGGGAGAGAAAATGACCGATTTCATTGCCCCGGGGTTGCCCGGCAGCAAAGCTGTTTTCAAGAGTAGGTATGACCACTGGATCGGTGGCAAATATGTTGCGCCGACATCGGGGCAGTACTTCGAAAATGTAACTCCTGTAACTGGAAAAGTATTCTGCGAAGTCGCTCGCGGTAACGCCGCTGATATTGATTTGGCACTTGATGCTGCGCACAAGGCGGCACCTGCATGGGGCAAGACATCTGCAACTACGCGTGCGATTATTCTGAACAAGATCGCCGATCGTATTGAAGAAAATCTAGAGGCGATCGCCGTTGCCGAAACATGGGATAACGGAAAGCCAATTCGCGAGACCATGTATGTCGATATCCCACTAGCAGTCGATCACTTCCGTTATTTTGCGGCAGCCATTCGCGCACAAGAGGGCGCTCTTGGCGAATTGGATAATGACACCGTCGCGTATCACTTCCACGAGCCACTAGGAGTCGTCGGTCAGATCATTCCGTGGAACTTCCCAATCTTGATGGCGGTTTGGAAAGTTGCCCCTGCTCTTGCTGCAGGTAATGCAATTGTCTTGAAGCCAGCAGAGCAGACACCAGCATCGATCTTGTTCTTGATGGATATCATCGGGGATCTGCTTCCAGATGGCGTCTTGAACATCGTCAATGGTTTTGGCGTCGAAGCAGGAAAGCCGCTGGCCTCTTCTCCTCGTATTGCCAAGATCGCATTCACCGGTGAAACAACCACCGGTCGTTTGATCATGCAATACGCGTCAGAGAACATCATTCCTGTGACACTAGAACTTGGTGGAAAGTCACCAAATATCTTCTTCGCAGATGTGGCCGCTGAAAACGATGCCTTTTATGACAAGGCGCTGGAAGGCTTCACCATGTTCGCTGTTAACCAGGGCGAAGTCTGCACCTGTCCTTCACGCGGGCTTATCGATACCAAGATTTACGACAAGTTCTTGGGCGATGTCACAGCACGTACCCAGGCCATCAAAATGGGCCATCCACTTGATCTTTCGACGATGATGGGTGCCCAAGCATCTAGTGATCAGTTCGAAAAGATTCTGTCGTACATCGATATCGGCAAGAAAGAGGGCGCCAAGGTAATTACCGGTGGCACCCCAGCCGAACTCGGTGGGGAATTGTCAGGTGGCTTCTACATCACGCCAACAATCTTCGAAGGTGTCAATAAAATGCGCATCTTCCAAGAAGAGATCTTCGGACCAGTTGTATCCGTCACCAAGTTCGATGGTTTCGACAATGCAATGGAGATAGCGAACGACACCCTGTATGGACTCGGTGCTGGCGTATGGACTCGCGAGATGAACACGGCTTACCGTGCCGGTCGCGAAATCAAGGCCGGTCGCGTCTGGACTAACTGCTATCACGCATATCCCGCTGGTGCAGCGTTCGGTGGTTACAAAGCTTCAGGAATTGGCCGCGAGAATCACAAGATGATGCTCGACCATTACCAACAGACCAAGAACCTGCTAGTTTCGTACTCACCAAACAAGCTCGGATTCTTCTAAGCCGAAGGCTACGGCGATAACTTAAGGGGTAACACATGGAGATCCCGTCGCGAGTGGAGTTCACCGAAGATGCAGCCGCGTTGCTGCGCAAACTTCGTGAGAACCACGGACCACTGATGTTTCATCAATCAGGCGGTTGTTGCGACGGGTCTTCACCTATGTGTTACTTGGCCGGTGAATTTAGAGTTGGGGGACAAGATGTCCTCTTGCAATCGCTGATCGTTGAAGGAATCGCAGAGCCGATTGGTTTTTGGATGTCGGCTTCGCAATTTGAATATTGGAAACATACGCATCTGACTGTTGATGTAGTTGTTGGTCGTGGTGGTGGCTTCAGTTTGGAGACGCCCGAAGGTAAGCGATTTTTAATTAGGTCGCGTTTATTTAGCGATGGCGAATGGGCGATCCTGGAGAACGAGCCTGTGAAGACCGGGGTCAGCTAGGCGCGCCTCGCTGGCGATTAGATAGTCTGTCTTGAGGTGGCCCTCTCTATCGGGTCAGGGTGAACAAATCTGTGAATTTCCTGCGACACGCCGATAGCCACCCGGCAAACCCTAAAGTGCGGGTGTACGGTTGGCACAACATCTAGGGGTCAACCGCGATTTATGTTCCATAAGTTGTGGTTTTCCACTAATGTCAGCGGCTCACGGTAATTTCAAGGCTCTCTTCCCAAAGGGCCCCAAAAACCCGTTATCAGCACAATTTAAGAGATTACTAAGGAGCCATTCACATGATCTGCCCATTCTGCCGCCACGATGACTCTAGAGTCGTCGATTCGCGTCCTGCAGAAGAAGGCACGCTCATTCGCCGTCGTCGCGAATGCACCTCATGTGGCCGCCGCTTCACCACCTCCGAAACCTCTGTATTGCTGATTATCAAGCGCTCTGGGGCCACAGAACCCTTTAGCCGCGAGAAGGTCATCAACGGAGTTCGCAAGGCCTGTCAGGGCCGCCCGATCAATGACGATGACTTCGCACTGCTGGCCCAACGCGTTGAAGAAGCTCTGCGCGCCGATGGTCAAGCCGAAGTCGAAGCACAAGAAGTTGGGTTGGCAATTCTGGCCCCACTGCGCGAGCTCGATGAAGTCGCTTATCTGCGTTATGCATCGGTCTACCGGAACTTCACCTCACTCGAAGATTTCGAAGGAGAAATTGCACTCCTTCGTGCTGCCCCCTCAAGCAGCGAAATTATGAACGGCACCACCACTCAACTTCCCACTACAGCCACCCCGGCTGGCACCACCAACGACGCATCACTTCAATCAGCATCTAAATAAGGAGCACCACGTATGTCTATCGTCGACCGCCCATCCAAAGGCACAGCAACATCTGCAAAATCTTTGGGTAAGGGTTTAACCATCGAACGCATCTATACCAGCGAAGGCGTTCATCCCTACGACGAAGTTACGTGGCAACACCGTGATGTCGTGCAGACCAACTGGAAATCCGGAGAAGTCATCTTCGAGCAAAAGGGCGTCGAATACCCTGATTTCTGGTCAGTCAATGCATCGACCATCGTTACAACCAAATATTTCCGCGGTGCCGTGGGGTACGACAACCGTGAGTGGTCTCTCAAGCAGGTAATTGATCGCGTCGTTCTTACCTACACAAAGGCCGGCAAGGAATTCGGATACTTCGCAACTGATGCTGATGCGCAGGTCTTCGAACACGAACTCACTTGGATGCTCTTGCACCAAGTCTTCTCATTTAACTCACCAGTCTGGTTCAACGTTGGAACCAACGCACCACAGCAAGTAAGCGCCTGCTTCATCTTGTCTGTCGATGACACCATGGATTCGATCCTCAATTGGTATCGCGAAGAGGGAATGATTTTCAAGGGTGGCTCAGGAGCTGGACTCAACCTGTCTCGCATCCGTTCATCTAAAGAATTGCTCAAGTCAGGTGGAACCGCCTCTGGTCCCGTCTCATTTATGCGTGGTGCTGACGCATCTGCCGGAACCATCAAGTCAGGTGGCGCAACCCGTCGCGCTGCAAAGATGGTTGTCCTTGATGTTGATCATCCAGATATCGAAGAATTTATCGAGACCAAGGTCCGCGAAGAAGACAAGATCCGCGCCCTGCGCGATGCTGGCTTTGATATGGATCTGGGCGGACGCGACATCATCTCTGTTCAGTACCAGAACGCAAACAACTCCGTGCGCGTATCTGACAAGTTCATGCGCGCTTACGAGAACAACGAAGATTTCGGTCTCGTCGGTCGCGCCTCTGGCGAAGTTATCGAAACCGTCGAAGCACGCCGCTTGTTCCGCCTGATGGCGGAGGCAGCATGGGCTTGCGCCGATCCTGGAATTCAATATGACGACACCATTAATGATTGGCACACCAACCCAGAGACCGGACGCATCAATGCATCTAACCCTTGCTCTGAATACATGTCACTCGATAACTCTTCATGCAACCTTGCATCACTCAACTTGCTCAAGTTCTTGCAGAGCAATGGATCGTTCGATACCAAGAGCTTTGTAAAGGCGACTGAGTTAATCATCACCGCGATGGATATCTCGATCTGCTTCGCAGATTTCCCAACCGAGCCAATCGGAGTCACCACACGTGACTACCGTCAGCTAGGAATCGGCTTTGCTAACCTCGGTGCGCTCTTGATGGCATCCGGATTGGCTTACGATTCAGATGGCGGACGCCAACTCGCTGGTGCGATCACTTCGCTCATGACCGGCACTTCTTACCGTCGTTCAGCTGAACTCGCCGGGATCGTTGGACCGTATGCTGGCTTTGCGCGCAACGCGCAGGCACACACCCGCGTCATGCAGAAGCACACCAACGCATCTTCTAGCGCACGCTCGGTCACAACCCTTGACGCCGATGTATGGCAGGTTGCTAACCAAGAGTGGGCCAAGAACCTAGAGATCGGTGCCAAGAATGGCTGGCGCAATGCGCAGGCTTCAGTACTTGCACCAACCGGAACCATCGGTTTGATGATGGATTGCGATACCACCGGTATCGAGCCAGATCTTGCACTCGTTAAGTTCAAGAAGCTGGTCGGCGGCGGTTCAATGCAGATCGTCAACCAGACCATTCCAATGGCTCTGCGCAAGCTCGGTTACACCGAAGAGACCGTCGAAGCGATCGTTGAATTCATCGCAGCACACGGCAATGTCATTGACGCTCCTGGCCTCAAGCCAGAGCATTACGACATCTTCGATTGCGCCATGGGACTGCGCTCAATCAGCGCCATGGGCCACGTGCACATGATGGCTGCTTGCCAACCATTCCTGTCAGGTGCGATCTCCAAGACCGTCAACCTGCCTTCAGATGCCACCGTAGAAGAGATCGAAGAGGTCTATTACGAAGGCTGGAAGCTTGGCTTGAAGGCGCTCGCTGTTTACCGCGACAACTGCAAGGTGGGACAACCACTTTCCACCGGTAAGGGCGACAACAAGGGCGAAGACGCTAACAAGTCTGCATCAGTTGCCGGTCCTGCGACCGCGACCCGCAAGCGTCTACCTAAGTCACGTCCATCTATGACAACATCATTCGCAGTCGGTGGCGCCGAAGGTTATATGACCGCTGGTGCCTACGCCGATGGCGCACTCGGCGAGGTCTTCTTGAAGCTAGGCAAGCAGGGTTCAACTCTGGCCGGTGTCATGGATGCCTTCTCGATCGCAGTATCGATCGGTCTGCAATATGGCGTTCCTCTAGAAACATTCGTCGAAAAATTCACCAACCTGCGCTTTGAGCCAGCTGGTATGACTGATGACGCTGATATCCGTATCGCACAATCAATGATGGATTACATCTTCCGTCGCTTGGCGCTCGATTACCTACCATTCGATACGCGCTCAGCACTGGGCTTGTACACCGCATCAGAGCGCGCTCGCGCTTTGGAGTCCGGTGAATACACCCAGGATGAGTCTGCAGCCCCAAAAGCAACAGCTGCTCCTGTGGCAGCGGCTGCGGTTGCAAGTAAGCCTGCATCAGTAACGATTGAGGCTAAGCCTGCGGTCGATAACTTGGCTGGTGTCGGTTCATCGATGGAACTCTTCGAAAAGATGAGCGGTCAATCATCAGATGCACCTCTCTGCATGACCTGCGGAACCAAGATGCGTATGGCTGGTTCATGCTTCGTCTGCGAAGGTTGCGGCAACACATCGGGTTGTTCTTGATCCGTCGCTAACAAATAGTTAAAAAAGGCTCGCCGTTATCGCGGCGGGCCTTTCGTATTTGCACCCATTGGGTTAACAAACCAAAGAGCCCCGGTTATTAGCCGGGGCTCTCTTTATTACTCGAACTAATTACTCAGCAGGATTGCCGACCATCTTTGCCAGTCCGTTAAAGACTCTGTAGCCAACTACAGCCACGAGAGTTCCGTTAACGATTCCGGTGAAGGTGTAGTTGCCATGTGTCCATGACATATCTGAAACACCGATAATCAGCGTTGCAGCTACAACCATCAGGTTCTGGGTGATCCCGAAATTAACCTTGCTCTCGATCCAGATCTTGGCACCGAGGACAGCGATCATTCCGTAAAGCACGAGACCAACGCCGCCCAATACTCCAACAGGAGTAAGGCTAAGGATGGCGCCGAACTTAGGGCAGAGTGAAAGCAATACCGCTCCCAAGGCCGCGATCCAGTAGGCAGCAGTTGAGTAAATTCTGCTTGCTGCCATGGTGCCAATGTTTTCGGCATAGGTTGTTGTACCTGAACCGCCACCGATACCCGCAAGAGTGGTGGAGAGACCGTCAGCGAAGAGCGCCTTGCCGACTTGATCATCCAGGTTCTTTCCGGTCATAACAGAGACAGCCTTGATGTGACCGACGTTCTCGGCCATCAGAACCAAGACAACTGGAAGGAAGAGAACCATTGCGCTCATCTTGAACGATGGGCTGGTGAAGTGTGGCATTGCGAGCCACTTGGCAGCGGTGACGCTGGCCATCTTCACGTCGCCGTGCATGATTCCAAAGAGGTACCCGACGACGACTCCGCCGAAGATCGAGATACGACTAAAGAATCCCTTGGTAACCGCGCCAATGAGCATGACGGCTAGCAGGGTGACGATGGCAACGAGTGGTTGCTGGCTGAAGTTATTCTTCGCAGCACCAGCCAAGTTGAGACCAATGATCATGACGATCGATCCAGTTACTACTGGAGGCAATAGCCAGTTGATCCAATTGATTCCAAAGTAGTTAACGATGAGGCCGACAATGGCTAGCAATACGCCAGTTGCGACAACGCCGCCGAGAGCTTGCGCCATTCCGCCCTTTGAAACCGCCGCAGCGATTGGGGCAAGGAAGGCGAAGGAGGATCCCAGGTAACTAGGGAGTTTGTTCCGCGTAATAAGGAGGAAGAGCATCGTTCCGACGCCGGAGAAGAAGAGGGTTGTCGTTGGAGGCAGATGGGTCAGAATCGGGACTAAGAAGGTGGCGCCGAACATGGCGACGATGTGCTGGACACCGATACCAATCGTGCGGGGCCAAGTGAGTCTTTCTTCGGGCTGTACTACTTCGCCTGCGCGGATAGATTTTCCATCCCCATGCAAGGTCCAAGAGAAAAGCGACATCGGTATTCCCTTCGGTCTGTGTTGCCTTAGGGGGAAGCGATAAAAGGATACGCGGGGTGCCTCTTTTCGCTGAGCGTTGCCTGTGTATGCGACACGCGGGGAAAATCAGATCTGACCAGGAGCTATTTGCCGTCAGAATCAGTTTTTAAGAGGCCTTACAACAGCGAAAGTTCGACCCCTTTGGCCACAGCGGTCTGACGAGAGTCGACGGCCATCTTTCGATAGAGGCTGCGCAGGTGGGTCTTAATAGTGTTATTTGAAATGTGCAGAGCTGAGGCAATCTGCGATATCGGTAGCTCAGTTGCCAAGCGCCGCAGGATCTCCAATTCGCGCTTAGTTAAATCCAGGTTGCCAATCTTGTTTCCACTTTCAGAACGGGAAATCTGCTTCCTAATATCGCGCGCAAGGAGTTCCAGATAGATCGTTGGTTCCTTAGTAGCTAGATCGAGCAAATTATTGAGAGTCTGCGCGCTTTGCATGAGAAAGATGGTCCGGAAACCATTCGTCATCGCGATCTCGATAGCCTCTCTTAAGAATTTCACTGCCTCATTTGGCTTATCTCGGTAGACATCAGCTGCGACGAGCGCCTTATTCAATCTCGCGCGCGGATTGTCGATGGGGAGTGCTCCCAGCAACTTCTCTGCCTTGGCCTTATTTTGCAGAGCAGCATTCGTCGTGTGAAAAACGGCAGTGGTAGTCGATGTTGGCATTCTAAAGAGCAGTTCCCCAACTCTTTCGTCATCGACCAGAGAAGTTCTTATCAGGAGCTCGTGTTCATCTACAACGCGGAGCATGTCTGGTTGGAAGAACCCACCCTCAACTTCATGGCGGGCGGTTCGAATAAGATCAAGACTCTCGGTAACTCGACCTTGCTCTGCCAAAATTAAGGAAAGTTTTGCGCGTAAGGAAGTTATCCAAGGCCACTGATGGAATTTTATTGCGATTGGGATGTGGGTAATGATCATCTCCTCGGCCTTAGAGAGATCAGCAGATTCTCTATAAATTTCTGCCAAACAGTAGACCGCTTCAAAAGGAAAGAACATTCCAGAAACATTAATTTTTTCGGCATTGGCCAGAGCAAATAGTGAATCGTCAAGAGAATCTCTTAACCTACCTTCATCCAAAGCGACCAAGGCGCGCATGCACGGCAGAGTCACCGCTCGGATAATCGCCGGATTGTCCGCTGCTTCACCTTCGGCCAGGCGCAGAAATTCCAGCGTTATATCTTCCTGCTCCAACATAAATGCGGCTGTTGCTGCGGCCCTATAACTAGAGAGAAGATGCGTTGCGAATTGCGGGTGCACAGAGCTAGGCATCATCGATGACTTGCGCGCCAATTCAGTAACTTTGCGGTAGTCACCGATAAAGAAAGCGATTCGAATTTCTAATAGATTCAGTTCAGCGCTTACCGCATCCTTATTTCCTTCAGCAATAAGCAAGGTCTGTAGCGCTTTCTGAAAGACTATGGCCCGCTCCACATTTCCAGTGACTATCTCGAAGGCACCTTGCAGGTAGATGGAGCTAGCAGGTCCTATAAGAGCATTTCTTTCAAGTTTGACCAGATGTCCGAGGAAGGCATCTCGATCTGCACTTAGCAATAATTCGAGGATGTACTTTCCGGTTAGTTGGAGTGCCTCTTGATCATTTCCAACTAGCTCTAGGAGTCGAATGGCGGAGGCTACTTGGGAGTGGGCAAGGAAGAAGTCCCTGGCTTTTACAACAAACTCCCTTACCGAATCGACATTTTTTTGTGCCCTGGAAACGAGGAACTCCTTGAGAATTTCCTTCACCTTATACGAGTCAGGATTTTGACCTAGCCGCTCCAAATAAATGCCCTGGAAATCTAGCTCGCGAAGTGTTGCCATAGTGTTCAAGGGGAGCCCCAAGGCCGGTAAATCCATCACAGAAATGCTCTGTAGCAAAGAAATTTTTTCAAGGAGGGCAAGTGCTTCTTCCGGAAGTTGCAGACAAACTCGCTCTACCAAATTTTGGCGGCGGGCTGCGGCCGAGCTGTGTGCATTTTTAACGCTGAGGTTGTCTATGTCAGCCAGGGCCATCTGTATCCCAATCGGCCATCCATCTAGTTCTGCGATTGCTTCTGGTATTCGCGAATCATCAGGATCTATTTCATTCTGTATGGCGACAAGAGCAATCTCTGAGCTATTAAATTTCAAATCTTCGATCGTTAGATAATTGAGGATAGATAAATCTTGTTCGCGACCGTATGAGGCGGTTGGTACATTTTGGCGAAGATTCAAAGAGGACAAGTTGTGAGGTGAATGTTCAACCCAGGCTTGCAGAAGTGGCAGCGAGAATGGTGAGGTTAAATGTAAATTATCAATTACAAAATGAAAATCATGTCCAAATCTTCCGATCTCTTCACAAATTTTAGAAATTGCAAGGACACCCATCGCTTGGATGTCTGACTCGCCGGTAAGCCAATCCGCAAATCCAGGTTTCACTCGACGAATTGCCTCCACCACATGAAAAACTCCGGTGCGCTGAGTATCTTCTGCAGAAACGGTGTACCAAGCTGTGATGGTTGGATATTTAGCCGCCCATTGCGAACCCAGAACGGTTTTACCAAAACCGGTGGGGGCAGTTACACCCAAGACGCGAGGGGCAGGCCCCTCAACCCAGTCGTGAAGGCGGTGCCGCGGAAAAAAATTTGGTGAAACCGGAGGCGGTGTAATGCGGATCTGCGATACCCCAGGTAATAGTTCTCTTTTCACTCACCCATCGTCGCATAGGGGTGAGGGTTAGGGCGGTGGGGTACCCCTCAAAACACTCACCCCTAGGGTCACCCCTCACCCCGAGAACTTTGCAACTGTGGAGAACCAAGGGAGTGTGAGCGCTCGCCGCTAGGGTTGGCGAATGGCGAGCGCAAAGAACCAGCAGATGAAGTTGGTCGGCGAAGCCTTAAATGCAGCGATTGAGGCTATTGGCGGGGAGCCCCGCGAAGGTCAGATCCAGATGGCCGAAGCTGTGGCCAATGCCCTGACCGACCGCCACCACCTCTTAGTTCAAGCGGGTACGGGTACCGGCAAATCCCTGGCTTATCTGGTGCCAGCCCTGGTGCACGGCAAGAAGGTCTTGGTGGCAACGGCCACTTTGGCGCTACAAAGGCAATTGGTTGAGCGTGATCTGCCGAAGATTCAGCCGGCCTTAGAGAAAGTACTGCAGCGAAATCTGACCTTCGCCGTTTATAAGGGCGTTGGTAATTACTTGTGCTTACAGAAGATGAATGGCGCAGAGCAGGATCCCGACGGCGATATGTTGATGGAGATCGGCGCTTTAGAAAAAGATCAGAAGCGGCTCAAAGCGTGGGCCAAGACCCCCGGTGTATCGGGGGATCGCGATGATGCTCCGGATGTCGATCGTCGAGTCTGGTTCGCCAACTCGGTCTCGGGCCGCGAATGTATCGGTAAAGATGATTGCGCCTTTGGATCGCAATGCTTTGCGGTGGCAGCAAAGGCCAAGGCGCAGACCGCAGATGTCGTGGTCACCAATCACACGCTTCTTGCAATCGAGATCGTCGATAACCATGCGATTTTGCCAGAGCGCGACGCGGTGATTTTGGATGAAGCACACGAATTTATGGATCGCACGACACAAGCCGTGACCGAAGAGTTGACTGCGGCGCGCGTCGAGCGGGCCGCCGCTATGGCGACCAAACATATGCCGGGCAAGGCAGCGATAGCTTTTAAGAAAGCCGCTGATGATTTCGCCGAAGCGATTGCTGACTTCGCCGCTGATGTGCGCAACGATCCAAGCAAGGCAGGACGCTTGCCAGAACTACCTCGGCAGTTAGAAGCTCCAATCCGCAAGGTCAAAGAAGCATCTGCCGCTGTAGTTGCGTTAATTAACGCCGACGCTGACATTATCGATCCCGATTCCATGGCGCAGCGCGCTCGCGTTAAAGGCGCTACAAATGAGATTCAGACTATTGCCTCCAAGATGTTGCGACCTGGCGCGCATCAAGTGATGTGGTTCGAACCCAACTTCTCCACCTTGTATTTGGCACCGCTAGAAGTATCAGATGTTCTGCGCCGCAATTTATTGACCGAGACTCCGGTTATTGCTACTTCGGCGACTCTCACCATCGGCAAATCATTTGATGCGATTGCAAAATCTATCGGCTTTGTTGTGGGCCAAGATATCGATGAAGAGAGCGATGAGGGCAAGGGAGCAATAGATCCAGCCAATGTGCAGATGCTGGATGTGGGTTCACCATTTGATTTTGCTTCGCAGGGAATGCTCTACCTGCCGCGCCACTTAGCCGAACCGGGTCGCGATGGCCCAGCTAAAGATGCGTTAACCGAACTCGGTGAATTGATCGAAGCCGCGGGTGGGCGCACCCTGGCGCTCTTCTCTTCTTGGCGCGGAGTGGAGATGGCCGATGAACACCTGCGCCGCGTTCTGGCAGAACTCAAGATTCCAATCATCACCCAGAAGCGTGGTGACTCGGTGGGACCACTCGTCGAGAAATTTGCGAAAGATCCCCGCTCTATTTTGCTCGGCACAATCTCATTGTGGCAGGGCATCGATGTACCAGGACCGTCGTGCACCTTGGTAGCAATCGATCGCATTCCATTTCCCAGACCAGATGAGCCAGTCATGAGCGCGCGCTCTGCCGAAGCCGATCAGGCGGGCGGAAGCGGATTCATGCAAGTCTCATTGCCGCGCGCTGCCCTGATGTTGGCGCAGGGGACTGGTCGTTTGATTCGATCGATGGATGATCGCGGAGTCGTCGCGATCTTAGATACGCGCATTGTTACTAAGCGTTATGGGTCAATTCTGCTCAACTCGATGCCGCCTTTTTATCGCACCAGCGATGGAGCGGTCGTTAAAGAATCCCTCAAGCGTTTAGATAAGCAATTCTCCGAGCAGGGCTTGTAGATCCGGCCAGTTGCGTGCGAAGGATGGGTGCAGATTCATCTTTGTGACTTCATCAAATGCCACCCAGCGAATCTCTTGCGATTCATCGTTCATCTCGTGCGCAATTAAGTCAACGCTGGCAAGCGCGATGATCGTGTCATAACGCCATTCACCATGATCATCGGTAAAGATATGAACCGGATCGAGCAGGTCGGTATCGATTCCCAACTCTTCATGGGCTTCGCGTTTGGCACCTTCGAGAATTGTTTCGTGGCTATCTTTGGCGCCGCCGGGGATTCCCCAGGTGTCGCCGTTATGAACCCAGGGCGCACGGTGCTGCAGCAGAATCGTTCCTTCACGAACCAGCAATAGTCCGGCGGCTCCGTGCAGCCCCCAATGCTTATGGCCACAACTGCATTGCATCCAACCATCGCCATCGGTGTGCGCCATGTACCTAGCGTGGCACGACTTTCCACATTGTGCAGGTATCCACAGCCTGCTGACCGTTTAAGGTGAAGTGAATTTCACATCTTTAATGTCGTGGAATGATATTTATGGCGGGATTGTTGATGGCGGCACACTGCGCTGCTGGACCGTGCGTCCAGGTATATACCGACCCCATGACGCATCAGCTCATTATTCGGGCAGATCAGAACCGTCCGGGAAGCAGCTGGCAGCCCCACCCAACCCCAAAGCGAACATATAAACCCAGACCCCGACCGACGGTAAAACCGATTCCCAAGACGTGGATTCCCTATAAAGCGGTGCCAGTGGTGCATCGCACTTATAAGCCGCGAGTAAAGAAGAAATCGACGGTCGCCAAAGTTGTAACGACCGCACTCTCACTTTCCGATCAAATTACTCGGTTGCTTCCGGGGAGCACGATCTTGTACCAACCAGCAAAGGATGCAGTCACCGGGGTCCCCGTATATTTTTGGAGCGATACCAATCCGGTTTTCAAAGTGGCGGCTGCAATCTTGGGCGTTGGCGTCAACGTAACCATGAACCCATCCTTTCTCTGGAACTTTGGAGATGGCAGCACCTTTTCAACATCGAAAGCTGGGGGACCCTATCCTGACGCCACAATTACACATACTTATAAAAGCGCGGGGGTATACACCGTCAATTTGGCGATCTCGTGGGCAGGATCGTGGGCGGCGCAAGGCGCGGTCTTGCCGGTATTAGGTGGCGCAATTGTGCAGAACACATCCGCAACCATTCAAGTCTCTGCCGGCCCCACAGATTTCACACGGTGAAGTTATGCACATCTCTCTTCTAGCGCTCCTCATAGTGTCTCTCTACCGCGCCATCTTTAAGCCATGACACCACATACGACCACCGAACTCACTTCACCGCACGATCTCTTGGCCGCCGTTCCATTTATGGTCGGCTATCACCCGAAGGATTCACTTGTTGCAATGGCGCTGCGCGAACAGAAGGTGGTGATGGCGATGCGCATTGATTATCCAGACACTGAAGCAATGGAAGCTGTAAGCAAGACCATCGCCTCTCATCTATTTCGAGAGCAGGCAAGTGAAGCGATAGTCGTTGGATATCTTCCCGATACTGCACGTGCGGTTGATCCACTCGCCGCGCTGCGAGAGGTAATCGCCGAGAGCGGTGTATCGGTAAAGGAATGTATCGAAGTTCGTGCCGGCCGCTTTCGCTCCACGCTCTGCGAAGATCTTGATTGTTGCCCGCCGGAGGGCACCCCTGTCCCACCTCTTTCAGATAGCAGGGTTACGGTCGAACAAGTCGCGGCTGGCAACCCACTGCCGTATCTCGATCTCGATGAGATGAAGCGCTCAATAGCAGCGCTTCCCGCTGATAAAGAACTCAATAAGGCAATTAAGAAAATTGCAGAGATTGATTATGACTCCGATGAAGTGATCACTTTTCAACGCGAAGGCGCAGATGCGATCAATGAATTGGCCGCCGAATTCAAGAGAGATGGAGTGAGTGAAAACAAGGCCTTGATTGCACTGGTCTTAGCCAGACTTCTTGATCTGCAAGTACGTGATTATGCGATGGGAATGGCGACCGAAGAGTCAATGGAATTGCTCTGGGATATGTGGCGCTGGTTATTGCGGGTTGCGCCTCGAGGATATGTAGCACCGATAGCCGTGATCTTCGCCACCATCTCCTATGAGCGCGGTGATGGCGCTCTGGCACAACGAGCGCTCGATCGCGCATTTGAGGATAGCCCCTCATATCAAATGGCCAAGCTCTTACGCCGTACCTTCGCCGCAGGCTGGCCACCATCAGCATTTACCCAGATGAGAGCAGACCTTCATCCCAAGATCTGCGCCGCGATATACGAATAATCGCCTCTCATTCGGGAGTAACATCAAGACCATGATTATTGGTGTTCCTAAAGAGATCAAAAATAATGAATCCCGCGTAGCACTTACTCCCTCTGGGGCACATGCGCTCAGTGGTCAACACACGGTCCTGATCGAAAGCGGAGCCGGCGTTGGATCGGCAATTAGCGATGCCGATTATGTCGCCGCTGGTGCACAGATCGTTGCGACCGCCGATGAGGTCTGGCAGCGCGCGGAGATGATCATGAAGGTCAAAGAGCCGATCGCCGTGGAATATCCCAAGATGCGCAAAGGTCAGATTCTCTTCACTTATCTACACCTCGCTGCAGATCGCGAATTAACAATTGCCCTGATGGAACAAGGCGTCACCGCTATCGCCTACGAGACCGTTGAAATTAATCGCCACTTGCCATTGCTCGCACCAATGTCAGAAGTTGCCGGTCGTATGTCGATTCAAGTAGGCGCCACTGCACTACAACGTCCCGAAGGCGGTCGCGGAGTTCTGCTTACTGGAGTTCCCGGAGTTCGTCCCGGCAAGGTTGTCATCTTGGGCGGGGGAGTTGTTGGAGTTGCAGCAGCGACCGTCGCACACGGCATGCATGCTGATGTCACGATCCTCGATCTCAATCTCGAACGCCTAGCCCAGATCGATCAGATCTTTGCCGGACAAGTTAAAACTTTGGCATCCTCTAAATACGAGATCGAACAACAATGTATGGCAGCGGATTTAGTAGTCGGCGCAGTCTTGGTTCCTGGCGCAAAGGCTCCCAAGCTCGTCACCAAAGATTTAGTTGCAAAGATGAAGCCAGGATCCGTGCTTGTCGATGTGGCAATCGATCAAGGGGGCTGCTTCGAAGGTTCTGTTGCGACGACGCACGCTGAGCCAACATTCAAAGTCCACGATTCTTTGTATTACTGCGTCGCAAATATGCCAGGTGCGGTCCCAGCGACTTCGACCTATGCCCTTGCAAATGCCACAATCAAATATGCGGTGGCGATTGCAGATTTGGGCTGGGAAGTAGCGATTGCGCGCGATCCTGCGCTCGGTTCTGGCCTCAACGTGCACGACGGCAAGATCACTTATGCCGCTGTTGCTGCTGCTCACGGGCTCTAGTAACCTAGGGACATGAACATGCGCAGCCTCCTCCTTCGCTGCCGCAGCGGGGCCAACTAACCGGTCACCTCGCTCGCGGAGGTTTTCTCTTGCCGGTAAATGAGAAAACAACCCGCGAACCCCTAAGGAGCTTTAAATGAAATATCCAGAACAACAACCTTCGACGATGCCAGTGCATCGTTATGCACCTTTTATCCCAGTAGACCTTGCCGACCGCACCTGGCCATCTAAGAGAATTACCAAAGCGCCTAAGTGGTGCTCCGTTGATCTGCGCGATGGCAATCAAGCGCTGATCGATCCGATGGATCCGCATCGTAAATTGACGATGTTCAATCTGCTGGTCAAGATGGGTTACAAAGAGATCGAAGTAGGCTTTCCCAGCGCATCTCAACTCGACTTTGATTTCGTGCGCAAGATCATCGAAGAGAATCTGATCCCCGATGATGTTGTTATCCAAGTATTGACCCAAGCCCGTCGCCCCTTGATCGAACGCACCTTCGAATCTGTTAAAGGCGCCAAGCAGGTAGTTATTCATCTTTATAACTCGACTTCAACGCTGCAACGCCGCGTCGTCTTCGGCCAGGATAAAGAGGGCATCAAGAAGATCGCTACCGATGGTGCGCAGATCTGCCAAGATTTAATTGCCACCGTTCCGGGTACCACCGTCTTCTTCGAATATAGCCCCGAGTCCTATACCGGCACCGAACTCGAATATGCCAAAGAGGTCTGCGATGCTGTCAACGATATCTGGAAGCCGACCCCCGATCACAAGACGATCATCAATTTGCCGGCAACCGTCGAGATGGCATCACCTAACGTTTATGCCGATTCCATCGAATGGATGCATCGCAATCTGAAGTATCGCGACTCTGTTGTATTGTCGCTGCACCCACATAACGATCGTGGAACCGGAGTTGCTGCTGCAGAGTTGGCATACCTAGCTGGCGCCGATCGCATCGAAGGAACTCTCTTCGGTAATGGTGAGCGCACCGGAAATGTCTGCCTCGTAACGCTGGGCCTTAATTTGTTTAGCCACGGCATAGATCCGCATATTGATTTCTCTGATATCGATGAGATCCGTCGCACCGTCGAATATTGCAATCAATTGCGCGTACCAGAGCGTCATCCATATGGGGGCGATTTGGTCTTCACGGCATTCTCTGGTTCACATCAGGATGCGATCAAGAAAGGTCTTGAGCATATGCAGCGCGATGCTGATACCGCTGGGCGCCATATCGATCAACATACCTGGGCGGTTCCATACCTTCCGATCGATCCTAAAGATATTGGTCGTTCCTACGAAGCGGTCATTCGCGTTAACTCGCAATCAGGCAAGGGTGGCGTCGCGTACTTGATGAAGAACGAACATCATCTGGATCTTCCGCGCCGTCTGCAAATTGAATTTTCGCAGGTTGTTCAATCCATGACCGATTCCGAAGGTGGGGAAGTAACTCCCGATCAACTCTGGCAGATCTTTGAAGATGAGTACCTTCCTGCAGCCGAGAACCAATGGGGTCGATTTAAGTTAGTTGGCCTCTCGCAGACCAGCCACTTAGATGAAGATGTAAACCTCTCTGTCGAACTCTTGGATCACCACGCTATCCATTCCTTAAATGGAACTGGTAACGGTCCAATTGCGGCCTTCGTAGACATTATGAATAAGCACGTTGGCGGCGCTGGGGTTCGCGTTCTGGATTACTACGAGCATGCGCTCTCTGCTGGTGGCGATGCGAAAGCTGCTGCCTATCTAGAGTGCGAAGTCGCTGGGCGTACCTTCTGGGGAGTCGGTATCGACCCAAGTACGACCACCGCGGCTCTCAAAGCCGTCGTCTCAGCGGTAAATCGCGGCCTGCGACAGTAGTCCGCGATACGGTGACCCTATGTCGGTCTACCGCGATCAAGCGATCGTTCTGCGCACCCAGAAGTTGGGGGAGGCCGACCGCATCATCACCCTCTTCACCCGGGAACACGGGCGGATCCGCGCTGTAGCTAAAGGTGTGCGTCGCACCAAATCCAGATGGGGCGCTCGCTTAGAGCCGGCATCGCATGTGGATCTGCAGTTGTATTCCGGGCGCACCTTCGAAACCGTTACGCAGGCAGTCAGCATTGAGAACTACGGCGATACCTTGGCTGTCGATTACCAGCGCTGGACCTGTGCCTCTGCAATCTTGGAAGCGGCCGAACGCTTTGTATCGCACGAACACGAACCTGCGTTGCAGCAGTATTTACTATTAGTAGGTGCGCTCAAAGCGCTCGCTAACGAAACTTACGATGCATCGCTGATTCTCGATGCCTTCCTCTTGCGCTCGCTCGCTGTGGCGGGATACGCACCTTCGTTATCTAACTGCTCGCGCTGCGATGCACCCGGGCCACATCGCTATTTCTCACTGGTCGGCGGTGGCAGCGTCTGCGACAACTGCAAACCGAGCGCCGCCCCGACACCGCACCCCGAAACACTCGTCCTGATGCAACAGCTACTCAGCGGGGACTGGGATTTCGCCTCTGTCAGCGAACAGCGATATCGCCGCGAGGCCTCGGGTCTGATCGCCGCCTACCTGCAATGGCACCTAGAACGTGGTCTACGGAGCCTGCCTTTAGTTGAGAGAATCTGACGGTGAGTACACCCAAGCCGCCGCAGGTCGCCAACGTTCCTAACCACGTTGCGATCGTGATGGATGGCAATGGCCGCTGGGCTAAGAAACGCGGACTGCCACGAACCGCTGGGCACGAAGCCGGTGAAGCAGCGTTGCTCGATGTTGTTCATGGCGCGATTGCAATCGGCGTTAGAGAGATTAGCGCGTATGCATTCTCTACCGAGAACTGGCGACGAAGTCCCGAAGAGGTAAAGTTTTTGATGGGCTTTAATCGCGATGTCTTGCGTCGTCGGCGCGACGAGATGCATGCACTCGGCGTACGCGTGCGTTGGGTGGGCAAGCCTGGTCGACTCTGGAAGTCGGTGATCTCTGAATTACAAGAGGCCGAAGAGCTAACTAAGCGTAACAAGACTCTTACTCTCAATATGTGTGTCAATTACGGCGGCCGCACTGAGTTGGTGGATGCGATCAAACTCATTGCCGATCAAGTTAAAGCAAAGAAGATAAATCCAAATTCCATTACCGAAAAAACTTTAGAAAAGTTTATGTACAACCCGCAGATGAGTGATGTCGATCTTTTCTTGCGCACCTCTGGTGAAGAACGAACCTCCAACTTCCTGCCCTGGCAGTCGGTTTATGCCGAGATGGTCTTTATGGATGTCTTGTGGCCCGATGTAGATCGCACCACGCTCTGGAAAGCGATCGAGATTTACAATCAACGCGAACGCAGATTTGGCAAAGCGTGATAACCCCTCAACCTCTTCAAGTAGACTCACCTCATGCATAAAGCGCTACTGCTAGCCGCCATTACCTCTCTGGCCACTGGCCTGGGCGGATTTTTAGCGGTCAAGATTCGCGACCGTACCCACATTATTCTCGGCTTAGCAGCGGGCTTAATGCTCGGCTTGGTCTTCTTCGATCTTCTACCGACTATATTTGTTAATAACTCCAGCACCTTCGGGGGAGTTCGCTCCGTCGGATTGATGATCGTTCTGGGATTTTTGATTCTGCATATTTCAGAGCGTTGGTTTGCAACCCACGAACCCTTTGATTCTCACCACGATAACGATCACCAGCACTACGCCGGTCGGCTCGCCGGCTTAGCGATGGCTGGACACGTCTTTGCCGATGGCCTCGGAGTTGGCGCTGCCTTCAAGGTATCGAGTTCTCTGGGTTTAGCGGTCTTCTCGGCAATCATGGTCCATGCATTTAGCGATGGTTTGAATACCGTTACTTTTTTAATCAAAGAGCAGAAGTGGACGCAGAAAGCCCGTGCGTTGCTGATCGTTGATGCGGTTGGTCGCATCGGAGGGGCAGCGGTTGGCTCATATGTCGCATTTGGTAGTAATTGGATCGCACTCTATTTGGCGCTCTTCGCAGGTTTCGTTATTTACATCGCAACATCCCATATCTTGCCGGAAGCGCATTCGCGTCACCCATCGCGCTGGACCTTGCTTGCGACAATTGCAGGCGTTTTGATCATGTGGGCGGTTGTAGCCGGTGGGGCTTGAAATGTCACTCTTAAATGATCGGGTGTATGACACCATCATTGGAAAGAGTGGCTTTCCATTGGATCGCGTGCGCCAACTCTTTCATGGCACCGTCAAGGTGCTCGAAAAAGATGGTTCCCCCTTCCACGCTGGGGTAGAAGACAATTGTCATTGGTTCACCACGGGATTTGAAGTCTCCTTCTTTAACCAAGTCTCTATTTACAACGGGGATCCCGAGATCTTTGAAAAAGCGCTCGAACGTTTCTACGAGTTAGGACTACTTCATACCGTCTTTCTTGGCGGTGCTGCTCTTGTGCACGGCGAGACTTTGAAAGCGAAGGGTTACGTTAATAGAGGCGCAGTGCCCCTTATGGGGTACGCGCTAGATCCAATCAAGGATCAGCATCAGTTGCGCCCGGGACTTGAAGTAAAGCGGGTTGTCAACGCAGAAGATTTGCAAAGAATTCAAGCTCTTATGTCTGATGGTTTTGAGATGCCAATAGAACTCGTCGAAAGTTATTCCGAAAACTCATTGGGAATTGCTGACTCCTTCCGTTATTACCTGCTCGACAACGGAGTTCCCGTCAGTACCTCTCACTTCATACGTATCGGTACATTCTTAGGTTGCTGGGATGTAGCAACGCCAAAGGAGCATCAACGCAAAGGTTATGGCGATGAATTAATGCGCTGGGTCTTTGCTACCCATGCAGCGCTGGGCGATGATCTAGTTGTTCTGCAGGCCTCAACCGCTGGACAACCGCTTTATCGTCGTCTCGGGTATCAATTCCTGGAATATATTCAAGCCTGGCATATGGATGACAAAGCCCTCATGCAACGCTTTACGCATGAAGAATTACAACTCGGAGAATTTACGTTGCGCCAACTTGGCGAGGCTGATAGCGCCTGGCTCATTCCGTTCTGGAACGATGAAGGAGTCCAGAAATGGATGAGTGTCCCAGCAGAGTTTGGCGAAAAGGAATTTACGAGCACTCTCGCACGATTTAGGGCGATGGTGCGAAATGGCACGGGAATCAATTGGGTAGTCGAACGCGATGGAACACCAGTTGCGATGCTGGCGTGCCATTCCACGAATTGGAAACTCAAGGCTATCGAAATCGGCTTTGCCACCATGCCTGCTTATCGCGGCCAAGGGATCATGCCCGACGTACTCACACAACTGGGGGAGTTCTTGCTCGAACAATATGGCTTTGAGCGGATCGAAGTTCAAGCCGATACCGCCAATGCTGGCTCGCGCCGCACCGCCGAGAAGGCGGGATTTACCTTTGAGGGCGAACTACGGCGCAGATTCCTCAATCACGGAACGCTGACCGATGACGCCGTCTACTCGATGATCAAGGACGATCTAACGCGGTAAACTAACGCTCCTTGCGACCAGCAAGATAGCCGACAGCCAGCCGGATTAAAGGAGCACTCATGGCCGCAGATCGTTTAGAAACCATTGTCAGCCTCGCCAAGCGTCGCGGATTTGTCTACCCATCTTCAGAGATTTATGGCGGCCTGCGCGCTGCCTGGGATTACGGCCCCCTGGGAGTCGAGCTCAAGAACAATGTAAAGCGCCAGTGGTGGAAATCCATGGTGCAGGGCCGCGAAGATGTCGTCGGTCTGGATTCATCGGTGATCTTGGCGCCAGAGGTCTGGCAGGCATCTGGTCACATCGAAACATTCTCTGACCCACTTACCGAGTGCACCGCTTGTCACAAGCGTTATCGCGCCGACCATTTAGAAGAGGCCTTCGAAGCCAAGCACAAGCGTCTGCCAACATCGATGGAAGAGATCGGTTGCCCTAACTGCGGCAATAAGGGTCAATTCACCGCACCGCGCCAATTCTCGGGGCTGCTCAAGACATTTCTAGGCGCTGTCGAAGATGAATCTGGTCTGGCTTACTTACGTCCAGAGACAGCGCAAGGCATCTTCATTAACTTTGAGAACGTCGCAACCACATCGCGTAAGAAGCC